>CAXTRZ010000129.1:1682-6880 GCA_964246715.1 uncultured Acidobacteriaceae bacterium
GTATCCCGCAGGGCAACTACGTCGTCCGCATCGCCGCCCCCGGCTTCGCCTCCTGGAAGATTACCCAGGTCATCGTGCTGCATGAGGCGGAAGCCTTCCTCATCCCGCGCGTCGAGCTTGGCGTCGAGGCCATCAACACCACGGTCAACGCCATCACCCAGGAAGACCTCGCCGAGCAGCAGATCACCGCCGAAGAGCACCAGCGCATCCTGGGTATCCTGCCCAACTTCTTCGTCACCTATGTCCCCAACGCCGCGCCGCTGACCCGCCGCCAGAAGTTCAAGCTCGCCTTCGTCGTCAGCACTGACCCGCTCACCTTCATGACCACCGGGATCACCGCCGGCATCGAGCAGGCGCAGGGCGACTTCTCCGGTTACGGTTCAGGCTTTTCCGGCTACGCCCAGCGCTACGCCGCCACCTACGGCAACCGCCTCTCCGCCACCTTTCTGGGCGCGGCCGTCTTTCCCTCGCTCTTCCGGCAGGACCCGCGTTACTTCTATCGTGGTCACGGCCGCGTTGTCACCCGCGCCCTCTATGCCATCTCCACCACCGTCATCTGCAAAGGCGATAACGGCCACTTCCAACCCAACTTCTCCAACGTTCTCGGCAACCTGGGCGCGGCGTTTATCGCCGGCACCTACTATCCCCGAGACCAGCAGCACACCGTGCAGGTCACCGTCTCGGACACCCTGCTTGGCGTCGCCTACGGCGCCTTCGGCACCCTCTTCCAGGAGTTCCTTCTTCGCCACGTGACTCACGGAGCTCCACCGCTGCCGCCCAAGACTCCGTAAAGAGTTGTCCTACCGGACGGGCCGACTGCGCGTCGTGCGGTCACTTCGTGACATATATACCTTGCCGGGGTACTTTCACCTGCTTGGGTTCGAACGTTGTTCGGCACGTGCCGGGCAACCCCGAACCCAAGCCGTCCGGACGCCCTGACCTGGTCACACGTCACGAAAGTGACCGCCCCCGCGCGTAGCGGGCCCGTCCGGCAGGACAAGCGCTCTCCGATTACCTCCCGTCCGTAGGAGCCGCCTGCTGCGTCGCAAAGCTCGGCACCACGCTCTTTCCCGCCGCCTCGCCAATCACATCCGGTCCCAACTCCACCTGCGTCCGTACCAGACTATCCGCCACCATCCGCCCAAAGACCTCCTGCCCACGCGCATTCAGGTGCGTGCGGTCGAGCTGCACAGGTCCCGCATTCTCCGCCTTCGCATCCGTATGGCCGGTCGCGTCGAACCCATCCGCCTCCGCCTGTGTCATGTGGTTCAGCAGCCCTGTCGACATCGCGTTCAGATCCACCACCGTAATGCCTTCTTCCGCCCCCACCGTCTTCGTCGCCTCGGCATACGCACGCAGGTCCTGCACCACCTTGCCGTCCTTGTACGTTCTTCGTGACAAGGAAGTCACCAGCACCGGCACGCCGCCAACGCCGCGCACATCCGCCACATACCGCTTCAGGTACGTCCGGAACGAGCCCTCCGCGTCCGTGTGCCTCGCCTCATCCGGCTTCTGGTCGTTATGCCCGAACTGAATCAGGTAGAAGTCGCCCTTCAACGCCAGCGCCCTCGCCCAAGCCCCTTCGTCGATGAAGCTCTTCGAGCTCCGCCCATTCAGCGCCACGTCCATGCACGTCACATTCGGCGTCATCGCCTTGCAGAAGCCCGGTCCCCAGCCGCCCTCCGTCGCTACCGTCGAGTCGCCCACGAGCACGATCTTTACCGGCCCGCCCTGGATGATCCTCATCGCCTTCACGCCCTCCACCGGCACCACCGCCGGCTGCGGCAGCACATATGGCCTCAGCGCCGGAACGATCTTGCCCAAGTCCTCCGCCACCATCCGACCGAAGACATAGCTTCCCCACCAATTCAGGTGCGTCTTATCGAAGATCGTCTTGCCGTCATCATCCTTTTTCGTAATTGCCAAACGGTTCGCCGCTGTTTCTCCTACTTTATCGAGATACGCAATGCTCTCCGTCTGCAGGTCGATCGCCGGCGCCTTCAGCTCCGCCGCCACCCGCTTCATGGTCGCCGTATGCTCCAGCAGGTCGGAGTGTATGGTGCCATCAGCCTTAAAGTACCGCCGCGTCACAGGCGTACACAGCACCGGCTTGATCCCCGCCGCGCGAGCCTCCGTCACAAACCGCCTCAAGTTCGCCTCATACTCGGCCATGGAGACCTGGCGATCATTCTGGGCCACGCCATCCACCTTCTCCATATCGTTGTGCCCGAACTGGATCACCATATAGTCCGGCTTCGTCGCCAACGCCTTATCCCATAAGCCCAGCGTCCGAAACGTCTTCGTACTCGCGCCCCCGCGAGCCATGTTCACGCAATCCACCGCCGCCGTAACGTTCGCGCAGAAGCCCCGCCCGTAGCCCGCGTTGTCGGTCTGCGTCGAGTCCCCGATCAGGTCCACCCGCACCTTCGTTCCCGGCTTGCGTACCGCCGCCGTTGCACGGTCGAATGCCTTCGCCGGGTCGCCCTGCGCCTTCGCCCTGGTTACGAAACTTCCTGCCAGAAGCGCCGCCACTGCCGCTGCCATCCATGCCCGCACCGTTCGTTCTCCTCTGCGACGAAATCTTACAGCATTGGTCAGACCTCTAGCCTGCTGTGCGTTCGTCGTGCTCTCCGCGCGATTATCGGGCCGTTTCAAGAGGGTTGGTTGACAGTCAATCGCAGGAAGCAAAGACTAATCGACAAGGAATCCAACACCCATGCCGACCAAGCTCGCCGCACCCGTTCACACCCCGGTCCCTTCCTTCACGCCACCAACGACGAACCGGCACCTGATCCGTTGGGTGGAGAAGATGGCGGATCTGTGCCAGCCGGCTCGCGTCTACTGGCTCACCGGCTCGCAGGAAGAAGACGCTCAGCTCAAGCGCGAGCTCGTCGCCGCAGGCACCTTCGTCAAGCTGTCTGAGGCGCAGTGGCCCGGCTGCTACTATGCCCGCTCCAGCCCCAACGATGTCGCCCGCGTGGAGGACCGCACCTTCATCTGTTCGCTCTCGAAAGAGAACGCCGGTCCGACAAATAACTGGGAAGATCCGTTTGTCATGCGTAAGAAGCTCAAGGCGCTCTTCAAGGGGTGCATGCGCGGCCGAACGATGTACGTCATGCCGTTTTCAATGGGCCCAATCGGCTCGCCCATGTCGCAGATCGGCGTACAGCTGACGGACTCGGCTTACGCGGTCGTCAACATGCGCATCATGGCTCGCATCGGCACTCCGGTCTACGCCGAAATCGACAAGGACGAGAAGCGTGTCGTGCCCTGCCTGCACAGTGTCGGCGCGCCGCTTGCGCCGGGCCAGCAAGACGTTCCCTGGCCGCAGAACGACACCAAGTACATCGTGCACTTCCCGGAGACGCGCGAGATCTGGTCCTACGGCTCTGGATACGGCGGCAATGCGCTGCTCGGGAAGAAGTGCTTCGCGCTGCGGATCGCAAGCAACATCGCCCGCGACGAAGGCTGGATGGCCGAGCACATGCTCATCGTCGGCGTTGAATCCCCGGCTGACGCGCAAGGCAAAACCGAGAAGACCTACGTCGCCGCCGCCTTCCCCTCCGCCTGCGGCAAGACCAACTTTGCCATGCTCATCCCGCCCGCCGGCTTTGAGGGCTGGAAGGTCTGGACCGTCGGCGACGACATCGCCTGGATCAAGCCCGATGCGACCGGCCAGCTTCGCGCCATCAACCCGGAGGCCGGCTTCTTCGGCGTCGCCCCCGGCACCAGCGAGAAGACCAACCCCAACGCCATGGCCACCCTTCGCGCCAACACCATCTTTACCAACGTCGCGCTCGTTCTCCGCGACGGCGTTCCCGAAGGCGTCTGGTGGGAGGGCATGACGGACGCGCCGCCCACCGGCTCCGGCATCACCCTTGAAGACTGGCGCGGCAATGCCTGGACGCCGGAAGCAAAAACACCGGCCGCCCACCCCAACGGCCGCTTTACCGCTCCTGCCGCGCAGTGCCCCACCATCGATCCCTCCTGGGAAGACCCCGACGGTGTCCTTATCTCCGCCTTCCTCTTCGGCGGTCGCCGCCCCACCACCATGCCGCTCGTCTTCCAGGCCTTCAACTGGAGCTCCGGCGTCTAC
The DNA here is from genome assembly GCA_964246715.1 of uncultured Acidobacteriaceae bacterium. Lineage (GTDB taxonomy): Bacteria > Acidobacteriota > Terriglobia > Terriglobales > Acidobacteriaceae > Edaphobacter. The sequence continues at coordinate 5,779 of CAXTRZ010000129.1, forward strand.
CTCGGCGCGACCATGGGCTCTGAAACCACCGCCGCCGCGGGCGGCAAAGTGGGAACCGTCCGCCGCGATCCCATGGCCATGCTGCCCTTCTGCGGCTACCATATGGGCGACTACTTCCGCCACTGGCTCCGCATGCAGCGCTCGCTCACCAGCACCCCGCGCGTCTTCCACGTCAACTGGTTCCGCAAGGACGCCGCGGGCAACTTCCTCTGGCCCGGCTACAGCGAGAACATGCGCATCCTCAAGTGGGTCGTCGACCGCGTGCGCGGACGGGTGCGCGGCAAGGAGACCCCCATCGGCTGGACGCCCAAGTACAACGACATCCACTGGGCCGGCCTCGACTTTTCCTATGACCAATTCTCCGAGCTTCAGGCCGTCAACCGGGAGGCCTGGAAGCAGGAGGTTATGGGCCATGAGGAGCTCTTCCTCGCCCTCCACGACCACCTCCCGCCGGAGATGATCTACGAGCGCGAACTCCTCATCTGCAGACTCTGAATCAGTTCCGCCACTGTCTGACGCTCCTCATGCGCTCGCAGGGAGCCTTCTTGTGCCACCTCGTAGCCACCCCAAGCAACCTTCGTTTACCCTGTACCCGAATCGAACACCGCATCCATCTGCATTCCAGAGGAATCATGGCCCTTCGCAGCACCTTCGCAGTCGCCGCCGTTCTGCTCGCCCCCGCCGCGCTCCTCGCTCAGAAGATCGACTTTGAGATCCACGTTGGCGGCAAGCCCGTCGGCAAGGCCTCGTACACGGTCTCTCCCGCCAAAGGCGGATACAAGCTCGCCAGTCGGTACGCCTATCGCATGGGCGCGGTCGAGGGCGACTTCTCCGAAGAGTTCAAGTTCGACGACAAGTACGCTTATGTCGACGGCACCACCACCGACGGCACCAGCCAGCGCAAAACCTCCTTCCTCCCCAACAAGCCTCGCACTGAGCTCTCTGTCAGTAGCTTTCTCGGCGGCGCCGAGCCCACCACCTTCGTCGCGGTCAAGCCCAACTTCGTCATCCTCCCCAGTTATGACCCTGGCGCGGCCCAAGTCATCCTTACTGCCGCCGTGACCCACCCCACCCCGGATAACAAGTACAACGTCTTCCTCCC
>CAXTRZ010000130.1:0-6830 GCA_964246715.1 uncultured Acidobacteriaceae bacterium
GTCATGGCGGGGGTTGGTGCGGGAACTGGCGGAATCGAGGAACCATTGATGTTTGTCCGAAGTATGATTAAGGACCATGTCCAGGATGATGCGGACGTTGCGCTGCTTGCCTTTAGCGATCAGGGCATCCATATCCGCGACGGTGCCATATTTGGGATCGACGGACTCGTAGTCGGAGATGTCGTAGCCGAAGTCGACCTGGGGGGATGGGTACATGGGGGCGATCCAGATGGCGTCTACACCAATGCTTTGTAGATAAGGCAGACGCTGTGCAATGCCATTAAGGTCGCCTATGCCGTCGCCGTTGGAGTCCTGGAAGGAGCGGGGGTACACCTCATAGACGACGGCGTGCTTCCACCAGACCTCCGAGGTGGTGGGCGGTGCGATCTGGATGGCGGTTTGCGCCTTGGCCGGAGGAACGAGGAGGGCGGACGAGAAGCTGAGTGCGGCCGCAAAGGCAATGGCGATGCAGGCAGGGAGCCGGCTGTCGACAGGCTGATCAAGCGGTCGCTGAGTTACGGGAACCATGAAAATCCTCCGGAGGTACGGTGAGGAATATACCACCGGAGCCCTGGCCAATTGTGGGGTTTGCGGAAGGATGGGGTCCGCAGTGCGAGCTACATGGTTGCCGGTCTGACCAATAACTGATTGATCCTGCAGGGATCTGCCTGGAGGTGCTACGGGATGTGCGTGGTCAAAAGAAAGGTGCCCGCATCCGGAAATCAGTTGACACAAAGTAAGAATGGCGACTAAGGTTCACAGGGCATTGGGATCAGCCTTTTGATGGAGTCCTAATTCCACCCGCTTGGAGCAAGAGGATGGCTGCAAGTTGTGATGTTTTTTGTGCGTGATAGAAGCGCAAACGGCAGCAAACGATAGAAGAGCAGAGGCAAGACAAGGAAGTTTTTGGAGGCATGGCATGAGGCAACTAGCAGGGCAGTTTCGGAGGGTATTGTGCGCGGCGGCTACAGCAGCAGCGTTGATTGCCGCGGCTCCGATTGCGTTAGGGCAAGCGATCTTCGGATCGATCACGGGTACGGTGACCGATGCTACGGGCGCCGCCATACCCAACGCGACCATTACAGTGATCGATGTTGCGAAGGGTACCAGTTCAACGCTGACGAGCAATGGGTCGGGCGAGTTCACAGCGGAGCATCTGATTCCGGACGTTTACACGGTTAAGGTTTCGGCAACGGGCTTCAAGACCTATCAACAGACGAACATCACTTTGTTCGCGGACACGGTGACCAAGGTCAACGCTCCGCTCGAGATTGGCGGCGCCGAGCAGACCGTTGAGGTGAACGCAGACCAGGTGGCGCAGTTGAAGGCGGAGCGTGCCGACGTGGCAACGACCTTCAGCAGCCAGGAAGTGGTGGACCTGCCGATCCCTGACCGGAACTTTACCAATCTGCAGCTTCTGCTTCCGGGTGCACAGCAGCTTGGCTGGAGCCACGCGGCAGATGAAAATCCGCAGGGATCCAAACAAATTGAAGTGGACGGCCAAGCCTTTGCCGGTGTCTCCTTCCAACTGGATGGAACCGATAACCAGGATCCAATTTTGGGTATCATCGTCATCAATCCAAACGTCGACTCGCTCTCGGAAGCGAAGATTACGACGCAGAACTTCGATGCTGAGTTTGGCAAGGCTGTTTCATCGGTCGTGACGGTGCAGACGAAGTCAGGATCGAATAAGTTCCATGGAAGTGCGTTTGATTATCGCGAGAGCAATGCGAACTTGGCACGGGATCCGTTTACGCAGAGTTCCTCGGCGGCGTTTCCTCCCGGACTAAAGAACCAGTTCGGAGGCTCTTTGGGTGGGCCGATCTTCAAGGATAAGCTCTTCTTCTTTACGGACTACCAGGGCGTGAGGCAGAAACTCGGAATCGGACAGGTCCAGACGGTCCCGTCAGCTCGGCTGGTCTCCACCTGCCTTGGTCTGACTACGCCGGCCAATGGCATCTCGGGATGCGACTTCAGTGAGTATGTCGCGGCTGGGATCAACATCTACCAGCCTGGCACCAGCATGCCGTACGCAGGCGGTGTGATCCCACGGGCACAGCTTTCCACACCCGCACTGAATCTTCTGAAGCTGCTTCAGCCTTATGCGCCGAACGTCGCCAACGCTCCGGTCAATGGGCTGAAGAACAACTACGCTGCCAGCGGAACTGGCGGGCTGAACGACGATCAGTGGGATGTTCGCGTGGACTACAACTTGACCCAGAACACCCACGCCTTTGGTCGCTTTAGCCGCTTTACAGACATCTTGGCGGGTACGACTTTGTTCGGACCTGCCGGCGGCGCTGGGTTCGGCCTGGGCGGATACGGCGGCACCTCGCAAGGCGCTAACGATAGCGCGGCTGCCGGCGTGGATATTGCTTTGAATTCAAAGCTGATCACTGACGTTCGGCTTGGATACTTCCGCTATAACATTGTCACTTCCAAGTACAACCAGGGCGTTCCCTTTGCGACCACTCTCGGCATTCCGGGTGAGAATACGGGCGTGGCAATTACCAGCGGCGCTCCTTCCTTCCAACTCACGGAGGTTGGGAGCTTTGGAGGTCAGAGCAACTCTGCTGACGCAGGTCCACAATATGGCGCCGGACTGAACGTGAACCGGTGCAATTGTCCGCTCCTTGAGCATGAGGATCAGTTTCAGATTGTGAACAACTGGACGAAGACGCTGGGCAATCACGCAGTAAAGTTCGGTGTTGATCTTCGGTACGCTCGGAACCTGCGGGTTCCTTCCGATACCGATCGCACAGGGGATATGAGCTTCGGCACCGGCCCAACGGGCGGCGGATCAACCCTTGGGGCTGATGGAAAGGCTCTCGGTACCGAAAACGGACTTGGGTTCGCAACCTTCGTCCTAGGCGATGTCACGACGTTTGGTCGTTACGTCAGCACTTCAACCAATGCAAAGGAGTTCCAGAAGCGCTTCTTCGGCTATGTTCAAGATACATGGCGTGCAAGGCCGAACCTTACCCTGAACTATGGCCTACGTTACGAGGAGTACTTCCCGGAGACGATCAACGGCCCCGGCAACGGATCGCTGTTAAACCTGGCAACGGGCTACAACCAGGTCGCTGGGATTGGATCGGTGGCGAGCAACATGAACATCGCCACTGCCGCGAATACTTATAACCCTCGTGTCGGCATCGCGTATGAAGTCAAGCCCGGAACAGTCATCCGTGCCGGGTACGGACGCAGCTTCGATATCGGCGTATTCGGCTCTATCTTTGGTCATGCAGCAACGCAGAACTTGCCGGTCCTAGCCTCCCAATCGGTCATTATCGGCGGACAGGACGTAGCGACGAACAACAACGCGACCCCTGCGTTCTCGCTCTCTACGGGGCCAATGGCGCCCACACCAATCACGGTGCCGGCGAATGGATTGCTGCCGAATCCAGGAAACCTGGTGAGCTCCCATGCACGTCCGACGACGGAGAGGCTGCCAACGCTGGATGCATGGAATATGGCGGTTCAACAGGCGATTGGGAAGAGTTGGTCCACAACCATCGCGTACGTCGCTAATAAAGGAACGCACACGCTGGGGGATCAGTCTGGACAGCAGACGAATCCGAACGAGGCTGGTGACTTCCTGCCCGCACAGTACAGTGTGAATGGACAGGCACTGCACTATGATCCAAGCGTGAGCCAGTCAACGATTTATCCGGGACAGGCGGTTGCGGGTATCTCAGCCAATAACGGAACAGCCAACCAAACGCTCCTGCAGCGCTATTACGGGCTGAAGCTGCCGGGCTGCTCTGATCCACTGTATGGATCAGTCGGCGGAGTGAACGCTCCGAACGGAGGCTGCGGCTGGACGGACAACATCCAGTATTACGAAGATGGCTTGGATACCCACTACAACGCGCTTCAGGCGACGATCACGAAAAACTTGTCGCATGGTTATAGTTTGAATGCGAACTATGCATGGCAGAAGGCGATCAGCGAAGCGACTTCTTACTCAACGTGGAATCGTCAAGTAGTTCGCGGACGTGACGGAGCTCTGCGTCAGCAGCAGATCATCGTGTACGGGCTATTTCAGCTTCCCTTCGGCAGGAACAAGCAGTTTCTGGGTCACGCCAACAAGCTCGTCAACCAGGCGGTGAGCGGCTGGGAGATCAGCCCGGTGGTCAACTACTCCAGCGGCCTGCCGTTTACGCTCAGCTATAACAGTTGTGGTAACTCAAACGTGGGGCCGGCACCGTGCTACCTTAACGGCAACATCAACAGCTTTCATAAACAACAGACGGGACTTCCCGGCAACGGTCTGTCGTATTACCCGCAGTTCACTGTGAACAGTTCAGGAGGTTTCAGTGCTCCAGGCGAAGGAACGTTTGTAGCACCGGGTCTGGACCAGATTGGAAATGTGGGCCGCAACACGGCATTCGGTCCACACTTCTTCAACACGGATCTCTCCGTGCAGAAGAACTTCCAACTGCGCGAGAGTGTGTCCTTCCAACTGCGGGCTGATGGATATAACGCCTTCAACCACATCAACTTTGGTACGCCGAACGGGAACATCCAGCAGGTAGGCGGAGGCACCATCTCTTCCGGACCCTTCCCGAACGGGGCCAATCCACGTCAACTGCAGTTTTCGGGCCGCGTGCAGTTCTAACCTTGTAGCAGAGGCAACATCTGGCGCGGAAGAGCGAAGTGCTCTCCCGCGCTTCTTCTTTAAGTGATAGGTTGAGGGCTGCAGAATGGGCCCATGTGGAGTGGACGAGATGATGCAGGTACGGCAATGGTTTGCAGTGGGCTTGGTGGTCCTGGCGGGGTGTGCGGCGGAGGCGCAGGGAAGGCCGACGCCGACATTGAGTGAGCGGACCGCGGTTGGGGCCGGGATGAAGGAGCCAACGGCGGAGTCCGATGAGTTGCGGAGGCTGCGTAAGCTGATCGACACTGGGCACGCAGATGAGGCGCTGAAGCAGATAGGTTCGATGAAGGCGAAGCAGCCAAAGGTGCGCGGGCTGAGCCGGGTGGAGGGTTTGGCACTGTATGCACAGGGGCAGGTGAAGCCGGCGGAACAGGCGTTTGCGGAGGCGATGGCAGAGGACGCGGGGGATACGGAATCGGCGCAGATGCGGGGGCTAACGCTGTTTCAACTGGGGCGACCGGCTGAGGCGATTCCGCTGTTGGAATCTGCGAAAGGTAAGAGCGGCGCGGGTCTGGGGACGCGGCGGGCGGACCCGAGCTATCTGCTGGCGTTGTGCTATGTCGACACGAGGAAGTATGACGAGGCGAGGCATGCGTTTGCGGCGCAGTTCGGATTTGCGCCGGATGGAGCGGCGTCGTATTTGCTGGCGTCACGGATGCTGTTGCGGCGGGAGTACCTGCCGGTGGCGCAAAGCTTCGCAGAGGAGGCGCTGGCGCTGCAGCCGGGACTGCCGCTGGCACATGCGTTGCTGGGTGAGGTCGCGTTGGCGGGGAACCATCTGGACGAGGCGATTGCACAGTTTGAACAGGAGCGGAAGGCGAATCCAATGGAGCCAAGCGTTTACGACCGGCTGGGTGATGCGTATGGGCGGGCGGCTCGGTATGATGAGGCGCAGGCGAGTCTGCAGCAGGCAGTGCTGCTCTCGCCCAACACGACGGGCCCATACATTCTGCTGGGCAAGACGATGTTAAAGCAGGGAGATGCGCAAGGGGCGGCGACGTATCTGGAGCGTGCGGTGAAGATGGATCCGGCGAACTTCATGTCGCACAGCCTACTGGGGCAGGCGTACCGAACGATGGGACGGATGGAGGATGCGAGCCGGGAGACGGCGACCTCCCAAAAGCTGCAGGCTGCGGGTGAGCCGAAACTGCAGGATGTTCGTTGAAATGATATTTGAGGTGGCCTTTAGCGCGGTGTTGCGTGCCGTGCTGGGCTCGGCGACGACGTGGGCACCGATGGGCCGATGACGATGCCGCCGGTGAGTTCGATGGAAGTGCCGGCCAAGGGGATTGGGACGGAGTTGGTGTATCAATCGGCTGGGACGCAGAGGATGGCGGAACGGCTGAAGGTGGTGTAGGGGGGGACGGACTTTCAGCTGAATTCAAAACGGTTGGGGAGCGTGTGAGGTACTACACGGGGGTGCTGCGGAGTCGCAAGCTGAGCCTGAATGAGGACACGACTGAACGGTATTTGGCGCGGAGATGTAGTATGCCGGAGACAATGAGGGCGCCAGTAAAGCAGTTGGGAGGAGCTACGACGGCGGTGGGTTGTGGCGCATGAGGCGATGCCCGTAGATGGGGTTCGAGCGTTGGGGGTAGCGGCATCGGCTTCAGGCCTTGGCGATGCGTTGAGTTGGCGAGGGTGAGCCGCAATCTCTATACTTGCCGCGAGGCTTGGAAACGGAGATTCAGTGATCTGGACAAGACGTGGATTGATCAAGTCGCTTTCGCGAACAGCGCTGGTGCTGACGCTGGAGGATGTGTTGAAACTGGCGATTCCTGCTGCGGGGCAGGAGGCGCCGGCACCGCCGCAGGTAGGAGTTCGCCCGACGTTCGATGCGAAGCCGCGTCCGGCGCCGAAGGGGGTGGCCTCGCCGGTGATGGGGACTCCGCTGGGGTTCAGCTTTGTGGATGTGGCGAAGCAGAGCGGGTTGACGATGAAGACCATTTACGGGGGTGAGCATAAAAACCGTTATTTGCTAGAGACGACCGGGTGCGGAGTAGCGTTCTACGACTTCGACCATGATGACTGGCTGGATCTGTTTCTAGTGAATGGAACGAGGCTGGAGGGTTTTCCGAAGGGGTCGGAGCCAGTGAGCCGGTTGTTCAAGAACAACCGCGACGGCACATTTACGGATATCACCGCGAAGAGCGGGATGACGAGATCGGGG
>CAXTRZ010000131.1:0-6829 GCA_964246715.1 uncultured Acidobacteriaceae bacterium
GTCGAAGAAAACCATCTGTCGCTGAAGCAGATCAATACCCTGCGCGATGGAACCACCGACCGCATCCTCGCCAAGCTGCAATACTCTGAACTGTTGGCCGAGCGCGATGCCCTCAAGGCGCAGATCAAGGCGATGACCAGCGATGCGGCTGTGGAGGCTGCTTGTGAGGCGCTGAAAACCTATCTGCTTGCGAACTCTGACGAAGACATTGAGACAACGCCGGCGCTTGCGATTAGGTGCATCTTGGCGGCAGCCGTGGCGGCAGCGAAGGGAGGCGACGGTGGAAAGTGAGATCGTGACGGAAGACAGCGAACTTATCACCGTAGAGCGGCTTTGTGATCGATGGCTAATCGTGCAGGAAGAATCTCCGCCACTGCCAAACATAATTCTCGACCGCGCCAACGCTGAACGCCTGCGCGACAGGCTCACCGAACTGCTGGGGAATGGGTGATGGATGAACCAAAGCTAGAGATCACTGGGACTGAGACCCACAATTGGCAGTTCGAAGTGCCCGATCCTAGCGAAGGAGCCAGACAGAGAATCAACCAGTGGCTTCGGGTAAATATCCCCCTGGAGGTATCAATCTACGGCTGCAACGATGTTCGCGTTGTCCGTTGGAAAGATTAGACCTTATGGCAGAAGGTGCGCCATGCTCCTTGGCATTTGTGGTGGCTCGTGCGAGGCCGGCCATGACCGTCAAATGCACGATCACCGACATCGACCCGGACCGCAAGCGCCATGCCAGCGTGGATGCGCGGTTCCAAGACGCACTCGGCGCATCCTCCGGCATTCGGTTCAAACCGACCGGGTTGGCGACCTTGCATCGCGAACTCGCCGCGCGCGGCCTTGCTGTCGTGAATTTAGAAGATGTTAGCCCGGAGGCTAGATTCAGTCTGGACACTGATTCGCGCGACTAATCACCAGCCTTCGATAGAATTCCCGCATGCCAGTCAATGAGGAAGGCGGAGACGAACAACTCTCTGCTCTCGCCTTCAAGATCGTCAGCGAGCTGCACCGCTCGGAAGACGGCGCTGCAAAGGAACGTTCGATCCTGGTCCTTCTGGGCGGCGATCCTGATTCGAACGAACCAAGCGAAGGCGCGGACGCAGTTCAGCCCGATGATGCCGGGCGACGCGAACCCGTAGAAGATGAACTGGCAGAGGCCCTCGGAGAGCTTGCTGACGCTATCTACCAGCGCCCGGATGCCCTGGCCGTCGCTCGTTTACTGCTGACCGATGTCAACACGCCGAATGGTCGCAGGGAATCTCACTCCGAGGCAATTAAGGGCGATCCGTTCGCCGAACGGCCATCCGTCTTTTACTACGCGACCGACGCGATCGCCGACTACATGGTGTCAAGGGGAATGTCGCTGCTGGAGGCGAGTGCCATCACCGAATTTATGGCGTCTGATCCGAGCGAGTTCGACTTCAAGCTCATGTCTTTCGCTGGACAGATGTACGAGTACATCTACAACGCCGACCTGGTGGCCAACGATCCCAGCCTAGCCCAGGCAGACCCTAAGCTCAGCCCTGAGTCGTTCGATAACACCCGGCGACGGCTGTTGGAACATGTCGCCAGCTATGTTGGATATAGGGCCGGTTATGACGCCCGTAATCCGCTTCCGCCGGATCGAGATGCTAGTTACTTCAAGAGCGACGATCCAGACGAAGATTGACAGGGGCCAGCACTCTCTTCACTGTCAGCGACTGGTCTGACCAGCGGGCATGAAGAATGACGGATATCTCAGAAACCTTGCAGGAGCGCGGCAACAGGTACGGTGAGTTTCCCGAACACGCGCGCATAACCCAGGCTCTCAAGCGAGCAATGGTGGACAGCCGGAACTGGTCAACGCTCTCCGACGACAAGAAGGAGGCACTTGAGATGATCCAGCACAAGATCGGCCGCATCCTGAACGGAGACCCGGAATACCACGATTCATGGCACGATATCGTCGGGTATACGAAGCTGGTGGCCGATCGTCTGGTTCGATAGCAGCCTTCTCACCCCTCATGGCTTAGTGATCCTTAGGTCCGAGATTTCGACCGGAACGTCTGCATAGCCCATCTGCTCCAGCAGCAAGTTCACGCTTATCCGCGTGAAAGCCTGACGCTCCCCGGGTCCGATCCAGATCTTCGCGATTGGAAGCAGCGGCGCTCGCCGCTTTACCCATGTAGTCGTTTCCAGCGGAAGGTACCGCGCCAGCACCGTGTTCTTTTGCCTGAACCTGACCTTCGGAAACTCCGATGCCTTCAACTCATGCACGATCCTGAACTCGTTCTCGGTGCGCCAGCAAGCGTCCTTGGCCAGCGGCGCCAGCTTGTAAACCCACTCGTCCCAAGCCTCGAAGAACATCCTGGCCCATTTCTCCGGATCGTCGAGGCGCTCGCCCACCAGTCCTTCGCGAAAGAAGCGTAGCGTCGCCTCCGCGATCTCTCGAACGAAGGTCCGTTGCTTCTCGCGATCGTAGATAACGCGGTAAAGCTGGCTGTTCGCCTCCCGATTGAGACCTCGTGCGTAGAAGCCGATCGCATAGGGGTTCTGGCCCCCATACAAGCGCCACTGAGCGAGGTCGTTTTCGTCCGCGCTGAAAGAGGTTACGAAGAACTTGCTCGTGCCGTGGGTCGGCGAATAAGGGTCTTCCTTTACCGCCTCCAGGACAATGTTGAAGAAGGCCACCGCGTGAGGATCGTCGGCGCTCTCTGCTATGAGCTGCTTGACGACTTCCTTGTAGAGATCGGTCGCGTACTTCGTCTCGTCCGGATCGTTCAGCGAGGAGACCTGGGTGGCGAACAGCGTCGACGATTGCAAGATCCCCAGAAAGCCAGGCCCATCGGTGTAGTGCCAGACGATCTGGTCCGGCGCGAAGTCGAACACGCCAATACGGTTTGCAACATCGTTGACGAAGGCCCGGTACCTGTCGTTCTCCTCGATTGTCACTCGCATTTCCGAATTCTACGTCGGTCGAACCGGCTTGACGGCGCATGGCGACGGTGCGACAAAGAGCGGCCGGCGGGACGTTAGAGCGTTTGACCGCAGGCCACACGATCAACATGGAGCAGAACCATGCCCGCAGAAGCAGACCTACCCGGCGCTGAAGATGCAATCAAGGCTTTACCGAGGATTCCGACCAATGTCGCCCCGCCGATCAGCGTTGCGAACAACAAGCAGCTAGCCGAACTCCAGATCGAGAATGATCGCCTTAAGGTGATCGCTCGCGATCTTCACTGGATGGCGAGGCGCTACGCCGATGGCCGGCAGTCCTACGCAACAAGCCTGCATAACGACAACACCCGCGCGCTACTCGCGATGGGCGTGGCGCTGAACGCCACAGGCGACGGAACGCTTTGGGCTCGGGATTCCGCTGGTCGTGCCTACGATGAGCTTACCGACGAAGAGGCCGCCCAGGGCCGCGTGCCCGACTGGAAGCATGACGACAAAGAGCGGCGGATCGAGGAACTTGAAGCTTTGGTGGGGGAGTGCGAAGACGTCCTAAGCCAGATCGACACACGCTGCTTCCGTGCGAGGGTTTCTGATCTTCTCCACAAGCTGAGGGGGATGGGTGATGGGTGAGGAACTGCGCGAATATACGGTGGACTGTCGCTATCACATTGAGGAATCTTGCCAATACAAGTTTTATGCCCGGTCCGAGCAGGATGCGGCAGAAATTGCGCGTAGACAGTTTGTGAGGGACCACACGCTGCGGTGTCATCTTGATGACATGTCGGTGTCTTCATGACGCCGCCCTAGTCGTCCGACTGTCGCGCCGAAGAAGTCCCGATCGCCAGCCAACGCGATCTCCACGGCCAACGAACTATCCCTCCATCCGGCTCCAAACGTTACTGTTCGTAATGTCTTGAGTGACACGGAACGGCAGCTCGAACGTCTGAGTGGTGCTGACGACGCCGACACTCAGAACATACCTGATCCTGCCAGTGGTCTTCTGATAAAGCAGGTAGTCGGGATCGGGAGTGACGAGGATCAAAATAGCTGCTGCCGGGATGACAAAATCCAGGCGATGAGCCATTGCGCCCGGGTCGGCGGCGACCGGCAGGGATTTCACCAGCACGCCGCTCGTAGTGAGAAGGTCAACGCGCTCCAGGCGCATTGGCTTGTTCGACGCGATGTGGAGCGTATTCGAAAGCGTTTGAGGGTCAGCCGTGAGGTGGGCGTCTGGATGCCACTGCGCAGCCTCTCGCCTATTCTGTTCGTCCGCCGCGACCTCTTGTTGGTGCGCCAGCGCGTTACGCTGAACCTGGGTCATCTGGCCCATTTCAGTCCGGAGCGCATCAAGCTGGTGCTGATAATCCGGACTGTGCTTCAGAATGGAACGAGTGACCAGCCAAGACACGATTGCCGCGATGATTGCGGACATCACTGCGGGGCCGAAGGTAGTAAGCAGGGCGAACTTGTGTTCTGGCGTCATGGCTTGCGCAAAATCAGAGCTATCCTACACCGTGAAAAGCTGCCAACCGCTTCTGGCATTACAGGCAGAGCAAGCGGCGGAAGATTCAGCGCCTGCGACGTACGATTGCGGGCCTGCCCTAACGCTTGACTACAGCTTGGTCATTGCCCATCCTTCGACGGATAGCGCATAGCATCGTGATTGAAGGACGCGCCGTAATCTTCTTCCTGAATGAAGAAGAAGTGCGCCTTTGTCTCGTTAGGCAGATATAAGAAGGACCGCGCGACCGCGTCATCCATCGTCAGGCCTGGACAAGGGTCTTCGCCTGGATCGCCGTCATCAGTGCCTTGGAACTTCTTGAGCTTGGAGTAGGACCCGGTGGCAGCGACCGTATAGCTTTCCGCTGATCCCACGGAATCGCCCTTTTGCACCTTGCAGCTTGTGCGCGCCGCCGGCACCTTGAGCTTCATGATGAACTGCTGCCTGATTGCAGTTTCAATTGGCTGATCGGCCGCCTTGTTCTCAACAGTCAGGAAATCGCTCTGTGGGCCGGTGGCGTCATGCAGAAGGATCGAGAGACCAGTTGCTGTCTCGACGATCCTGATGTTCGTCTCCTTGTTCTCGCAGGTCTCCAGAGGCGCTTCGAAGCCCCACTTCGTGCTCACGTAGGGTATCCACCAGCAGTTCTCCTGAGCTGGATGAGTTGCGTGCATAGCTGGGTATTCAGGTGCCGCTGCCGGGACGTCCAGCACAGTATTTGCTGGGTGACGTGGTGGTGGAGGGGGCATCGGCGCCCGGGCCTGGCGGACCGGTGGAGCAGCAGGCTGTGGCGGCGCGTCACTCAAGGTGAAGCGAATATCTGTGTTCGCCGGCAAGTAAACGCGCGGCCCGGACGATGCCGTCTTCGGCGCATTCGCATCGTGCAGGAACCCGCCTAGCTTTGAAACGCCAGCAAGAACCCCACTCGAGCTTGCTGTTCGTAAGAACTGACCGCCTGTACTGAGCCGGACCAGGTGTACTGAAAACTCACCGGACTGCTCCGAGACCAAGAGGACTCCGGCAGGAACCCCAACGGCGACAGCTGGATTCGTGGATTTGATGACCGACCCCGCGGCGAGTTGGTTCGGTCTCGCTGTTGCTGAGTCCAGTCCCTGAGAAAGTCTGACAGTGATGTCTCCGGTTGAGGGAGCCGCCGTCTGGGTGGAAGCGATCGACGGCAGGAACAGCATGAAAAAAGCACAGGTTATCTTCGAGACCATGGGCCGAAATCTCCGCGTTTTTGGCTGACAGTGAGGAAGTCTAACATCTGGCCCATGACTACCTGCTCACAACCAGACTTGGAGTTCGGGACCACTATTCAGTCGGCCCTTTTTGCGCCGGACGGTGCTTATTGGCATTTCCGGCCCTGACCCGCGCCGCCAAGGCCTGGTTGTCGCGGAGCCTTTTAGCGTTCGCTGCCGCAGCTTCGGGGGTAATAGACGGCCTGGTCTCGAAGAGCATCTGGGCGATCGACCGTCCCTGGTAAACGGGAACGATGACGGCCAGTCCGCACGCGACCACGCCTCCGACCAACGTCCACTTGATCCAACGCGGCGAGATGATCAGGAGGTACATGCCCACCCAAGCGACGACAGCGGCGGCGATTGTCGGCATCCAGAGCGGGTAGAAGGGGCCTTTTGACATCGCCAGTCGCACTATGAATGTCACGAAACCGGCAAACAACGCGGCCAGGAGGCACACCTGGGCGCGATCCGACATCGACGATGCCGGCAGGGGGCCGAAGATGTCGTTTGGCTGCGCGCTGGGCACCCTAGAGTAGGGAAGGACAAATACGCCCCCCTCGGAGATCCACGAGCCAGTAGGACTGGAGGGGAGAATTTCGCCCGGGTCCTTCCAAATGGCGTTGCCGTTACCATCCGTAAATCGCGGCATGACAATCTCCTCGCGGCTCGTGGCAGGAGTCTAGCATAGGGCTATTTCGGAGGTCAGACGAACGAGTGCTGGCGAGGCAGGCCCCGGTCGCGGTCTTGTGATCCGCAGGCCGCAAACCTCATCAGCCGTTGACGAGGTGTGAAAACAATGCAAAAAATGAGCGGCCGGCGGGTGTATCAAGCACCCGTGATCCGGCCTAACCACAACGAGACGACGGAACCTCGATATGGCTGATAGCCAAATAGCACGCCCGAAACGCGAGGGCAACTACTACATTCCAGAGAGAATCAGGCTCCTTGAGCCGGAGATCGCACGAAAATATGCTGATGGGCGGAGCGCGCTGTCTCTCGCTCGGGAGTACGGGATTTCGAAGGCCGGCGTTCAGGGCGCAGCCACAAGACAAGGCGTCCCAGTACGTGGAAAGCAAGAAGCCGGTGTTCTCTGCCGAACGGTCAATACCACCCTCACCCCGCAGGAATTAGCTGACGAGAGGCC
>CAXTRZ010000132.1:0-6826 GCA_964246715.1 uncultured Acidobacteriaceae bacterium
GGCATGGGTCGATTATGCATCGGAGACGGGAGCGAGGAGGGACCCTCCCCCGCAACTTTGTGCAAAGTCTTCCATTGACAGGAGTTAGGTCTGGACCGAGGGTGGCGGAGAAAGACAACCCTGTACCTTTGAGCGTGGGAAAGTTACTGCGGGGTAGGACGAAGAGGGTCAGGATAGGCTCGTAGCCGAGGTATCTGGGCCGGGAAGACGCCCTGCTCGCCATGAATCAGGCATTTACCGTTGGGCCGTGTTGCAAAGCTATTGCATCTGATAATGTTCCGGGTTTGCAAAAGTCGGGACATTAACCCTTTGTCGCAGCTCACATGCGGTGTATCGCTTTGGAAAACACGTCTGTGACGGTCCGGAGAAGAGTATTCATGGTTCTTGCGCTCTGGCAGTTAGTGATGATCGAGTTCGGACTTGGGGCGGTAGCGATCCTTGCAGCACATTGGACAAGCTGGCAGAGATGGATAGCGAGAGCGGAAGGATGGTTCTCCAGCCTGGCAGAGCGCCCACTTCTGTGCTTCATCTCAATCGCAGTTGCGTCGCTGATGCTGCGACTACTCCTTCTTCCCATCCAACCGGTACCGTCCCCGCTTTTTCATGACGAGTTCAGCTATCTGCTGGGCGCCGATACCTTGCTGCATGGGCGGCTGACAAACCCAATTCCCCCAGTCCCCATCGCCTTCGAGACCATCCACACCAACATCTCACCGACGTATGAGTCGATGTACATGCCAGGAACGGCTCTTGCGCTCGCCGCGGGCATGCTCGTCGGACTACCGTGGATTGCTGTGGCGGTGACGACTGCGCTGCTTTGCGCCACGATTTACTGGATGACCTCAGCATGGCTGCCACGATCATTTGCTCTTGCAGCCGCGGCCATTTCCATTGCAGTTACGGGGTGGATGAATTGGTGGTTCGATAATTACTTCTGCCTTGCCTTTACCGCTCTGGGGACTGTGCTGGTCCTCGGCAGCATTCCGAGAATCGCGAAGACAAAGGTAAAACGATGGAGTGCGCTGTTAGGGCTTGGGTTGGCCTTTCTTATCTTAACGCGCCCGTATGAAGGGTTCTGCGTTGCGTTTCCATGCGTCGTTGTCTTGCTTTGGCATCTACGCCACGCGAGCTGGAAGAGCTTGCTCGCGCTTTCAACGATCTCGTGCGGAGTGCTCGGTGTCGCATTTCTGTGGCTGCTGTATTACAACTGGCGAGGTACGGGACACGCGATGCTCTTTCCGTACATGGTGAACTTCAAGCAATACCATATCACCGGCCCATTTCTCTTCTCTGAGAAACACGCATTGCCGAGCTACCATCTCGACAGCATGCGAAGGTTTTATATCTTTGCTGAGATCCCACAGTACGACTTCATGCGCCTTCACCCTTGGTTATTTCTGGCGAAGAAGATCTCTGTGTACTACATCGCGGCGCTGTTCGGTTTTGGAGGTCTGGTGCTGGTAGGGGCCATTTACCTCATCGGCAAAGACCGGCAGGAATTAAGGCTAGCTCCTATACTCGGTCTCTGCGGTTTCGTCGTCAACGTTGTCTTGATGGCATGGAGTCCCTTCCCGCAGTATGTCGCACCGGCGTTCCCTTTGCTCGTGTTGTTGGTTGGTTTCGGGTTGTTCCACCTAAGACAGTACGGCCTTCCCAAGCTCGGCGGCGTTCAAATCACGCGGGGTTTCGTGCTCGCTGAACTGATGCTTCTACTAAGCTTGTTTGGCTATCGCATCTCGGAGAGCCTCGACTTTCCTGAGCCGCAGTATGTCTCGAAGGACCGCAACCTTGTGGAGAAGACGGTGCTCAGCCATCCTGGGAAGCAGCTTTGTTTGGTGCGCTACACGCCGTTCCATGAGAGTTGGCAGGAGTGGGTGTTTAATGGCGCCGATCTTCGATCGGAGCGGCTTGTCTGGGCTCGCAGCCTGGATGAGGCGACCGATCGCGCAGTGATCTCGGCTTTCCCAGGGCGGCAAGTCTGGCTGGTGAAGCCAGATTTCGCAAACGATCTGCTGGAGCCCTACTCGGCTGATGCACCATTTCCATGACCGTGATCATTTCTTATGCGCGATCGTTCCGTATTCACGAACTCCTCTGAGCGATCTGTCAATGGGTGTTTGGCAGGGCAACGAGAACAGAGGCAAAATGAACGAAGAACGACTCTCTGCAGTATGCAATGCAGAATGTGGAAGGTAAAAGAGCAATTCATGAACCTTCAAGTAGCTTGGAAAGCACGTTTCTCTGGTCTATCGATTGCTAAGCAGATTGCTGTGATTGTGATGTTCGTCCTGGTAAATTCAGGATCGGCGCCTGCGCAGATCTCGTTCGATTCGGCTATCGCGCTGGCGCTGAAGAACAGTCCGCGCATCAAGATGGCGGAGGACGATGTCAGCCGCGCAGCGGCCTCCATCTCAGAGACAAAGGACGTGTATATCCCAACCCTGGGCCTGGGCGGCGGTCTTGGCAGATCCTACGGGATCACTCTTACCGTACCCACCATCTTTACGGTAAATGCTCAGTCCCTGGTCTACAGTCCCGCTCAAAGAAGCTACATCCGCGCGGCGAAGCTCACTTTTCAAGCAGCGAGGCTGACGCTTGAGGATGTACGTCAACAGGTGGAAGAAGATACCGCCCTCACCTACATCACTTTGGAACGCGCTCGTGCACGCCAAACGGTGTTAGCGGAAGAGGCGCGCATGGCCGCGCAGTTGGTGAACATTACTCAACAACGCGCCGGTGTGGGTATCGATAGCGACTTAGAAGTGAAGCGGTCCAAGCGGGTGTTCGTGCAACTCCGTTTACAACTGCCGCATACCGAGAACGACATCTCGACCTTGCTGGAACATCTTTCACAGCTGACGGGCTTGGAAAAAGAAGACCTGGTGACAAGAGCGGAGACCATTCCCGCCTCTTCTCAGTTCCCTGTTCTTTCTCAATCTCTCGATGCCAAGGTTGACCTTCCGCTTCTTTCTTCGCAGGCGACCGCCCAGGCGAGAGCGCAGCAGGCCGGCGGAGACCGGCGTTTCGCATTTCGGCCACAGATTGAGATGCAGGCGCAGTATGGCCGCATCAGCCCGATCAACAATGTGTCCGACTACTACAATCTGAACGGCCGATACAACACGATGCAGTTTGGCGTTGCGATCCAGTTCCCGCTATTCGACAAAGTACACGCGGCCAGAGCGCGGGAGACTGCTGCTGACGCGCTGCACGCTGAGCATGATGCGCAGTTCATCCGCGGTCAGCAGACGGAGGCGCGTCTGCGGCTAAGGAACTCGCTCGCCGAGCTTTCGGCGAGAGTGGAACTGACAGAGTTGGACCGGGATATCGCAAAGGATCAACTAAACGCCATGCTCCTTGAGGTTCGAACCAAAAGCGCGGATGTAACCGGCGGGCGGCAGATGAATCCGAAAGACGAGCTGTATGCGCGCCTTGAGGAACGGCAAAAGTACATCGATTGGCTGGATGCAGAACTGGAGCTACGCCGCACACAGATCACCATCATGCGGCAGAATGGCGAACTCGACGCCTGGCTTAGGCGGCTCTCCCAAGCCGGCGCACCTGGGCCGTAATGACAATATAGAGGCGGCTACCGCGAGAAAGGTGGCTACCGCGCAAGCGTTACGCGGAGTCCATCGCTGAGGTCCTGAATGGTTGTTGCGCTGATGGCAACGACATCGCGTTCGGAGAGACCACCCGTAATCTGTGCGCGAAAAGGGCTTATGATCCCCACCTGCACGGGCGTCCGGACAAGCTTGCCTGCGATGACCCGGAACACCACACGATCAGGGCCATCGCTATGGATTGCGGCTCGCGGAATGGTCAGGGCGTGCGTCGTGCGGGCGGTTGCGATGTCTACCGCAACGTCCGTGTTTGGAAGCAGGGTGCCGTCGGCGTCATCAATGCTCACCATGCAGTCTCCGACCATGCGCGCTCCCATACCGGCGACGGTGAGCGGGATCTGAGAGACGTGGCCATGCCAGGCTCGATCGGGTTTAGCCTCCCATGTGACAGTGACCGGCTCGTCGATCGCAAGCCGTCCCATCTCCGGTTCGTCGATGTAGGCGCGCACCTGTACTTTGCTTAGATCGGCCACGCGCAACAGTTCAGCACCCATGGGAACGAAGTCGTTCTCCGTCACCGGGATGGAATAGATCGTTCCCGCGATACCGGATGCGATGTTTGCGTTGGCGAGCACAGCTCTTGCCGTGTCAAGCGAGGCCTGGGCGTCAGCGACACGCGCCTGTGAGCTGGAGACTTCTGTCTTGCTGTAGCGGCGTGTCAGGCGGTCTCGCAGGGCCTGCAAGCCTGTATTCGAAAAGGCGAGACGATGCTCCGCCGCGGCGATCTCGCCCTCCGATGCTGCTCCTGTCTTAGCTAACTGCCGCAGCATGGCAAGCTGCTTCTCAGCATCCGCCTGGTCGAGTTGCGCCCGTTGTAGATCGCTGTTCATGATCATTCGATCCTCCTGCGATCCTCCATGACGAATGTTCTCATCTCCCAACTGCGCTCCCTGCAGGGCAGCCGTGGCTGAGGCATACCGCGAAGGCGCAAACGGGTCATTCATCTGGACTAATAACTGCCCCTGCCGCACTCTGTCGCCGACTTTGACATGGATCTTCTGGACTGTTCCGGCGAAGGCGGCACGCACCGCGAAGTCGCTGATCGGAATGACCTTGCCGTTGGAGGTCAAACTGGCGCTCAGGTCCTCGTAGATGGGCGAAGCAACCCGCACTTCAACCAGCTTATCCTCGCTGAAGAATTTCATGGACACAACGATCAGGCCCGTGCCACACAGGAGGACGAGAAGTATCCATCGAGCCATCTTCTTCATAAGTCATTCTGATGCTCGCTGCCTCATCGACGTTCGTCGCGGAGTCGCTCATGGGAGCGTCGCCTCGTCGTCTGCGTAGGCTGTGGCGCCGTTAATAGGCAACATCTCTTCGGTTCTTACGGCATCGAAGAACTGTCAAAGTCGAACGTGAGAGGTCCCCATGCCCGTTGTCCGCACCTGCACGCACTGTCAACAGAAGAACCGCATTGCAGCGAAGTACCTGAACAGCACCGGCCGCTGCGGCGCCTGTAAAGCCACTCTGCCGCCGCTTGCGGAACCCTTAGCCGTCGATCCTACCCTCTTCGACGAGATCGTCCAGGGCGCGCTTGTTCCTGTCCTGGTGGACTTCTGGGCAGCCTGGTGCGGGCCATGCCGCACGGCGGCTCTAGAGGTCGCACGCACGGCTAGCGAGATGGCAGGCAAGGCGCTCGTGCTCAAAGTGGATACTGAGGCGCATCCTCAACTCTCCGCGCGCTTCCAGGTCCGGGGAATCCCAAACTTCGTGATTCTCTTCCAGGGAAAGAGCGTCCTGCAGCAAGCAGGGCTGGTTGGGCACGAGCAGATGGAGCAGTGGCTTCGAGGCGCTTCCGCTGCAGCCTGAAGCGATAGGAGAATCTCCTTGAATCACCTATAGAATGGCGTCATGCCTGGAAGGCAAGGCAAGACGAGGAAAGAATGGCGCCTGAACGTCGCACCCATGGCAGACTAGTTCTAAACTGTGGCGGCGGTCTGGGAAACCAGATGTTCGAGTACGCTGCCGGCCTGTTCTTCGCCCGGAAGTTCGGCAGAACGCTGGAGGTCGTACGTCCTCTTCCGCAGCATCGCCACTGGAACGGCTATGCTCGTCCGTTTCAGTTGACCGAGTTTGAGCTTCGCTCTCAGGTCCGCGAGACGACCTTGCAGGAACGCCTCTTTTTTTCCGGCAACCCTCGTCTGACGTCGCTGCATGGCGTCGCAGGCTCCCTGCTCAGCGCGGAGCTGATCAACGAGCCGGCCATCTACGAGTTCCATCCTGAGGTTCAGGACACCCCAAATAAGCGCGTCACGTTCCTAAAGGGCAACTGGCAGGCCGCCGGCTACGTTCAGGGCGTTGAGGGCGCCCTCCGGCAGGAGTTTGTCCTGAAGAAGGCGCCGGCGGGAAAGAACCTGGACTATGCACAGCAGATTGCACAGCTTGGGTGCCCCGTGTCGCTGCATCTCCGTATCGGCGATTATGCGCTGATCTCGCACCCCACCGGCTCAGGCTCAGAGCGGGTGAGCATGATTCTGAGGGCTGCCTACTACGAAAGGGCGATTGCGGCCATGGAGGAGCTCTACCCCCGGCACACGCTGGTCGTCTTCTCCGACGACGTGGCAAACGCGAAGACCTTTCTGGCCGGCCGCGAGAACTGCCTCTTTGTGGAAGGGAACGGCCCGGAGACGGCGTATGAAGATATGCGGCTGATGTCGCTCTGCCGCCACCACATCATCGCCAACAGCAGCTTCTCTTGGTGGGGCGCTTGGTTGAATGCCGCTCCCGAAAAGCGGGTGTTCGCGCCAAAATACTGGGGAAACACGCCCTCGACGTACTTTCCTGACCTTTATCCCGCTGATTGGGTTGCCGTTGAGAACCTGTAGGAGTTCTTCACGTTTCAACCCAGACCTCGACTGCTCGTGTGGCCGCGTGCAGCTCCATGCTGCGGGCAAAAGCTCTCGCGGACATCCGGTCCGGCGGTGGGTGGGGACAGGATTGACTTGTTCTCACGAAGGAGTCCGAGCAGGATGTGCTCGGACTCAAACTCCGGAGAACCGTGTTGGCTGCATTCGTACCGGGCGAAGAAGATGACTCGCGGGCTTTTTAGGTGTAACGCTCGAACATGGCTCTTGAAACCTGGTCAAGGGGCGTCAGTGCGATGCGATTAGTGAGCGGCCCACTCGATCTTGCTGAGGTCGATGCCCTCTTTGACCATCTCGTAGAGCGGGGAAAGTTCGCGGAGGTGCTGGACTACGTTG
>CAXTRZ010000133.1:0-6730 GCA_964246715.1 uncultured Acidobacteriaceae bacterium
GTAACGAAGCCGCGGCGGGAGCAGGGTACGGCGCGGCGAGCGGAGGCTGGCTCAACGTCGTGGCTTAGGCGTTCTGGAGCCGCAGAAGAGTTTGTAACCGAAACAGCAGCAGATATGAGCAGGGAGAATGGAGAGCGTATGACAGTGAGTGCAGTGGATTTGAAGGCGGCTTCCGCGAGGGTTTCGCAGAGCCTGGCGATGCCGGGTGCGACGGCGAACAAGGCCGCGGCAACGACGGCGAAGGATACGACGACGACGAGCTCGAGTTCGTCGACGAGCGACATCACCTCGAACGACTTCCTGACGCTTCTGGTGACCGAGATGAAGAACCAGGATCCGACGCAGCCGACCGATCCGAACGCTTACATCCAGCAGCTGGTTGGGGTGAACAGCCTGCAGCAGTTGATCTCGATCAACCAGGAACTTGGAGCCGCGACCGGCGCCACGGCGTCCTCGTCGAACGTAGCATTTCCGACTTCGACCACGAGCGCGGCCACTGTGGCCGCGACCTCCGCGGTGAACAACTAACGCAGGTCTAGCAAGCGGCCCGCGGGCCCACGTTTGAGGAGAGACACGATGCCAAATTTTTCCATTGCACTGACCGGTCTACAGTCCGATACGGTCGCGCTGAATACGATCGGAAACAACCTTTCGAACCTGAACACGACTGCGTTCAAGACGCAGACGACGAACTTTGAAGACCTATTTTATCAGAATCTCGGCTATTCGGGCTCTTCCGATCCGCTGCAGGTGGGCGTGGGAACGCGGGTGGCGAGCACGAACAGCAGCTTTGAGCAGGGAAGCCTGACGACGACGCAGAACTCGACGGACATGGCGCTGAGCGGCGAGGGCTTCTTTGTGGTGCAGCGCGGGAACACTCAGGCGCTGACGCGCGCAGGAGACTTCCAGACCGATCAGAACGGCAACCTGATTACGACGAACGGCGAGAACGTAATGGGGTATGGCGTGACCAATAACGCCGTGAACCTGAACGGCGGGGTGATTCCGCTGCAGATTCCAATTGGCGCGACCGAGGCGGCACAGGCGACGCAGAACGTAAGTTTGACGAGCACGTTAAATGCGGACTCGGCGGTGGGCGCATCGTTCTCTTCACCGGTGACGCTCTACGATTCGCTGGGTACCGCCCACACAGCTTCGGTGACGTATACCAAGCAGTCGGCGACGACGTGGGGCTACTCGATCGCTCTTCCGGCGGGTGATGCAACCGGTACTCCGGTCAACAACACGGGGACGTTGACCTTCGACTCGTCTGGGAACCTGACGACTCCGGCGGCGAACGTGAGCGGCGTCAGCTTTCCCGGCTTGAAGGATGGGGCGGCGGATCTGACGTTTAGCTTCAACCTGTACTCATCCTCCGGCACGCCGCTGGTGACGCAGACCGCGGGCACCTCCAACACCAGCGAGACGGTGCAGGATGGCTTTGCGGCCGGCGCCTACCAGAGCTTTACGGTGGATGGGACTGGCGTGCTGACGGCGACATTCAGCAACGGGCATACGACGACGATCGGGCAGGTGGCGGTGGCGACGGTGGCGAATACCGATGGATTAGTGCGGTCCGGGGCGAACGACTACTCGACCTCGGCGGCTTCAGGCCAGTTCTCCATCGGGACGGCCAACGCGGGCGGCCGTGGATCGATTGAGGGCGATGCGCTCGAGCAGTCGAATGTGGATATCTCGGCTGAGTTCTCCAACCTGATCGTCGCGCAGCGTGCCTTCGAGGCGAATTCCAAGACGGTAACGACGTTCGATTCGGTGACGGAGAATGCCATCAACATGATCCGGTAGCAAGAGTCGAATGCGGCGACCGGCTGGGCGATGGCTGCCTGGCCGGCCGTTGCTGCGTTTGCGGGGCTGAGTGTCCCAGGATGAAGCATGAAGAGCGGCTAATGAAGCGGTGATCCGGGTTGGCAAGCCGAGTGCAACGATCAAGGCACTATGACGGATGCGGCTGAGGCGGGTGCGGTGCAGGGCGGGGAGGCGAAGGCTCCCGGCGTTCCTGTGGTGCCGTTGGTACTGGCGATTGTTGTTGCGGTTCTGCTCTCGGTTGCGAGCGCGGGCGGAGCGTTGTTTTGGCTGATCAAGTCCGGCAAGCTGCCGGTTGGGGGCACGGTCACGAAGGTTGAGGAGGCGGAGAAGAAGGCGCCGCCGAAGACTCACGAGGTGGTGCTTGAGCCTTTGCTGGTGAACCTTGCCGATGCAGGCGGGCGCGCGTATTTGCGGGTCACGATGACGCTGAGCGTGCTCGATCCGCCGCCGCCGGAGAAGGGCGAGAAGCCGAAGGAAGAAGAGAAGCCGCCGGAGAAGGGCAAGGTCGTGATCGAGCACAATGCTGAGCTTCGCGACGCCGCGCTGGCGGTGATTGGAGGCGAGACCAGCGACGAACTGCTCGCCCCCGAGGGCAAGGAGCAGTTGAAGCAGAAGCTGCGGTCCGCGATTGGGGAGCATGTGCCGGAGATGAAGCTGGCGGACCTGTTCTTTACCGAGTTCCTGGTGCAAAGGTAGATGGCCATGGCAGATGAGCGATCGTTGCAGGTTACGACGCCCGATGTGGCCCTGGGCTTGGCGCAGCATGGGATTGCGACCGCCTCCAGCATGAGCCGAATTGAGCTGCACCCGGAGTGGGCGCTGCTGGCGTGTATTCCGCTGCGGCTGACGGCCGGGATTCCGCTGCCGAGGTTCAAGGTGAAGGATCTGGTGGAACTGGCGGCGGGAAGCGTGATTGAGAGCTCTTGGCCGAGCGGGACGGACGTGCCTTTGAAGTGCGACAAGGTGCAGCTTGGCTGGGCTGAGTTTGAGGTGGTGGAAGAGCGGTTGGCGGTGCGGATTACGAGACTGGCGTGACGCGGAGTGACGGGTTCGGGGGGGCTGCAATGGAGGCGGGCATGCATCTGGTGAAACGAGAAGAAAGAGCTTCCATGCCGCCGGCGCAGGTGGGCGGGTTGGCAGGATGGATTATGGCATGGGCGCATACGCTCTGGCGGGGCGCCACGATGCGGCGCGATGGAAAGAGGCAGATGTGCGTCATCGAGACCCTGTCAATCGGGGGCAGGAAGCAACTGGTGCTGGTGAGCTGTGGAGGCGAGCAGTTCCTGGTGGGGACGGGCGCGGAGAGCGTGCAGACGATCGTGCGTGTGCCCGTGGGTTCGGCGCAGGAGGAGACCCCGCAGGCGCGCGGCCTTGGAGAGCGGCTGTGACGCGCTTACGCTGCCTGATGTTGCTGCTGGCCTTGGCCGTTCTTGGCGTCGCCGGGCTGGCGGGAACGTCCGCGCAAGGGCAGGCCGCGGGACAGATCAGAGCGACGGCGCAGCATAAGCCTTCGGCGGCGATTGCAGCCAAGCCGCAGATGGTGCAGGACTCCATTGCCGCGGCACTGGATCGCGGGGGAAGCACGCCATGGTCGATTGTGGTGGGGCTGACGCTGCTGACGCTGCTGCCGGCGCTGCTGCTGGCGATGACGCCGATGGTTCGGCTGTTGGTGGTCTTCCACTTTTTGCGCCAGGCGCTGGGCACGCAGACCGCGCCCAGCAATCAGATTCTGATGGGTCTTGCGTTGATGATGACATGGTTTCTGATCTCGCCGGTGCTGGTGGAGGTGGAGACCAAGGCGACGACCCCATACCGCGAGGGGGTGATACCGGGCGAGGTGGCGATCGAACGCGGCATGGAACCGGTGAAGGCGTACATGCTGCGTTATGCCCGCGAGAAGGATCTCGCGGTCTTCGCGTCCGCCGGATTGGCCGTGCGGCCGCAGCATAAGGAAGATCTGCCGATCCAGGTGGTAGTGCCTGCCTATATGTTGAGCGAGCTCAAAGCTGGGTTTCAGATTGGCGCGGTGCTCTTCCTGCCCTTCCTGCTGGTCGATCTTGTGGTTGCGAGCGTGACGACCTCGATCGGCATGCTGCAACTGCCGCCGGTCGTGATCTCGACGCCAGTGAAGATTCTGCTGTTTGTGATGGTGGATGGCTGGCATCTGCTGGCGGACAAGCTGCTGAAGAGCTTCTGAGGAGACGCACATGGGACCCGATCAGACCGTTCACCTGATACGACAGTTGCTGACGCAGGCGGTGATCCTATGCACGCCGCTTCTCGTCTCGGCGGCCTTAATTTCACTGATCGTGAGCCTGTTGCAGACGCTGACCAGCGTGCAGGAGCAGACATTGACGGCGGTGCCGCGCCTGCTGGTGGTCTTCACGGTGTCCATGATTACGATGCCTTGGATGATCCATCGGCTGGTGGGTTATACGATTCAACTCTTCTCCGACTTTCACCGGTACATCGGATGATCCAGGACCTGGAGCATTACTTCGGCGTAGGGGTGCTGGTCGCGATGCGGCTGAGCGGGTTGATGGTCTTTGCGCCGGTGTTCAACTCGAGCGCGATCGCGCCCAGGATCAAGGCAGGCTTTGTGCTGGGCATGACCATGCTGCTGGCGCCGGTGGTGGCGTCGGTTCCAGGAGCGCGAGGCGTGCTCGACGTGGGCGGAATTGTGGGTGAGCTTGGCGTGGGGCTGGTCTTCGGCTTGAGCCTGATGATGCTGATGGAGGCGTTGACCTTTGCAGGCACGCTGCTGGGGATGAGCTTCTCTTTCTCACTGGTGAACCTGCTGGACCCGAACACGATGGTGGAGACGCCGGTGTTGGGGCAGATGCTGGGATGGCTGGGCACGCTGGTGATCCTCGGGTCCGGATTGGATCATGTGCTGCTTGCCGCGGTGGTCAGGAGCTTCGCAGCAGTTCCCGCAGGACAAGCCGTGCTGCAGGCGAAGACAGGCGCGGCCCTTGCGGGGATGGCGGCCGGGATTTTCCTCGCAGGACTGCAGCTTGCGGCGCCGGTGATGTCTGCCGCGCTTGCGGTGGAGGTGACGGTCAGCCTGGTGAGCCGGTTGGCTCCGCAGTTGCCAGTGCAGGTGGTAGGCGTTCCGCTGAAGACGCTGGGATCGTATGTGGTGTTAATTGGAAGCCTGGCGGTGTGGCCGGGTTGGATTGAAGGGCACTTCAAGGCGCTGCTCGATGCAGCGGAAGACCTGCTGGTGCACGCATGAGCGAGAAGGGCACCGAGGCGGGATCGCCGCAGAAGAAGCTGAAGGCAAAACAAAAGGGCGACACCGTGCGAAGCCGCGAGTTGCTGAGCGCGGTGGCGATGCTGGCTGGTGTGCTGGTGGTGGGCGGCGTGACGACGGTGTTTGTGCACGACTGGCGCGCTGTCTTTGAACAGAGCCTTACTGCGGCGGGGGTGGCCACGCCGGACAGCGACCTGCGCTGGAGCGCGGCGATCCGCAGGATGATTGCTCCGGTCGTTCTGCCGGTAGGGATGGTCATGGCGGCGAGCTTTGCCGCGGCGCTGTCTGCCGGAGTGGCGCAGGGCGGAGGGATATCCCTCTATCCCAACGCCGTGGGCATGAAGTTCAACCGGCTGAACCCGGGAACGAACCTGTCGAATATGGTCAGCCTGCGCAGCGCGACGCGGGTGATGAAGTCGTTAGTGCCCGCGGCCGCGATGGTGGTGTTCGGGTGGGGAGCGGTGAAGGGGCTGATGATTCCGATGCCGGTAATGAGCACGATCCGCCTGCCGAGCGCGTTCAACGCGGCTTATGGATTGGCGCTCGATGCAGCGTGGTTGACGCTGGCGTGGAGCGGCTTGGACTACGCAGTGGAGTGGATGGCGTGGAACAAGCGCATGAAGATGACCAAGCAGGAGGTGAAGGACGAGCTGAAACAGGCGATGGGCAATCCGCAGGTGAAGGGGCGCATCCGGCAGGTGCAGAACGCGATGCGCCGGCGCAAGGTGAAGGCGGATATCTCGCGGGCAAGCGTGGTGATTACGAACCCGACCCACTACGCGGTGGCGCTGGAGTTCAGCTTTGAGACGATGTCCGCGCCCACGGTGCTGGCCAAGGGGCGTGATCTCTATGCGGCGGAGATGCGCGAAGAGGCCAAGTGGGCGGGTGTGCCGTTGATTGAAAACCCGCCGCTGGCGCGGAGTTTGTATCGCGCGGTGGAACCCGGGCAGTCGATTCCCTTTGAGCTGTATGCGGCTGTTGCGGGAATTCTGGCGTATCTGTACCGGCAGAAGGTGGAAGAGAAGGTGCGCGAACAGAAGCGGCAGGCTGAGGCGCAACGCAGGCCGCCCCAGCCGGTGCGTGAAGCCGGAATGGTTCCAGGCGCTGCGGCTGGAGCGCAGGGCAACGCGGCAGGATTTGGGGGCGGATGGTGAATGGCTTCGACATGAAAAAGATGCAGGCGATGTCCCTGCCTGTGGTGGCGATCAGCATGGTCTTCGTGATGCTGATTCCGATTCCCGGCTTTGTGCTGGATGTCCTGCTGGCAGCCTCGATTACGGCCTCTGCAATCGTCTTCCTGACAGCCATCCAGGTGCGCAAGGCGGTGGACTTCTCCGTGTTTCCCACGCTGCTGCTGTTGCTGACGCTCTTCCGGCTGAGCCTGAATATCGCATCCAGCCGGCGCATTCTGCTGCACGGGCATGAGGGCACCCATGCGGCGGGCGGGGTGATCGAGTCCTTCGGACAGTTTGTGGTGGGCGGGAACTATGTCGTCGGATTCGTCTTGTTTCTGGCCCTGGTTGCGATTCAGTTTCTGGTGGTCGCTCATGGTGCGGTCAGGACCGCGGAGGTGACGGCCCGCTTCACGCTGGATGCGCTGCCGGGCAAGCAGATGGCGATCGACGCGGACATGAACGCGGGGCTGATCGA
>CAXTRZ010000134.1:0-6194 GCA_964246715.1 uncultured Acidobacteriaceae bacterium
TCAAGAGCCACGATACCAGCGGAGGCAAAGTTGCTGGTCAGTCGAGTGCAAGACTTCCTCTAGAAAGAACACTAGCTGCATCAAACAGGCATCTGGGTTAAAGCAAGTTCGCACGTGTAAGCAATGCGGGATCCATCAAGAAGACATAAGGATTGGCAAAGAGGGAGCGAGGAAAGACTTGCTCGGATCCATTGCGTAGTATTTCAG
Organism: uncultured Acidobacteriaceae bacterium; assembly: GCA_964246715.1. GTDB lineage: Bacteria > Acidobacteriota > Terriglobia > Terriglobales > Acidobacteriaceae > Edaphobacter. The sequence continues at coordinate 208 of CAXTRZ010000134.1, forward strand.
CATGGGCGTCATCGACCGCTGGGATCAACTTCCTCTCTCTTCCCGCAGAGCGGATGGCAAGCGTAGACGATTGTTAGAAGGGTGCGTTGCTTTCGCCGCAACAGTCATTCTGGCGGGGATCGGATTTCTTCTGCATCTGAACCTGTCCACTGCCGGCTCGCTTGAGCTGCTGGCAGTCGTTCTGGTCGCACTCCGCTGGGGCTTCGTCCAAGCGACCATGGTGTCTGTAGCCGGCGTCCTCTGTCTTGACTACTTCTTCACACAACCCATCTTTCAGCTCTCTGTCGCCGACATACAGAACTGGGTCTCGCTTGGCACGTTTGAGATAACGGCTCTTCTGGTAAGCGGCCTCTCCTCGAAGGTCCGCATGCACGCAGCCGAAGCGGAGGAACAGCGGCGAAGATCATTGAAACTATACCAACTGAGCCGGGCGATCCTTCTGATCGACGCGCGCTCTTTTGTGACGACGCAGCTTGCAACTCTCATCCGCGAACTCGTCGGCGTCGAAGAGGCGATCTTCTGGGTTTTAGAAGAAGCAAGCGGCCGGCACGCAGAACCATCCACGAAGGATCTGGCTGCGTACAAGATCTTTCAGGCAGGCGTGGACTCAGACGAGCCGGACGACCACGTCGCGAATCGAATGTTGCGTTCGGGGGCAACGTCTATCGGCGCCATCATACTGCGGGGAGGCGATAGCGATCCCTTGCTCGCTGATGCGGTGGCATCGCTTGCGGCGATCGCCATACAGCGCGCCCATGCCCTGCAACGTGAGAACCAGGCTGAAGCGGAGCGCAATACCGAGCAGCTTAGAACCGCAGTCCTCGATGGTTTGGCGCACGAGTTCAAGACACCGCTGACGGCGATACAGACGGCGAGCTCCGGCCTGCTCGCGATTGACGGCTTAAGCCCGCCTCAGCTCGAGCTGGTCTCAATCATCGACGAACGAACGAATATGCTGAGCAGGCTTTGCACGCGATTGCTCCAAACCGCGGCACTGGAGAGTAGGGAAGTGCGCCTTCGTCGAAGCTTGACCGACATCGCAGATCTGCTGCATGAGATTGTCTCGGAACGCGACGAGAGTACGCGGGCACGCATCGTGGTGCGGATTCCCGAGCCGGTTGTTCCAATCGATGTGGACGCACCGATGGTGCAATCAGCCGTTCTTCAACTCGTCGATAACGCGGCAAAGTACGCCGATGTGGAATCTCCCATCCTTCTTACGCTCCGTCAATTCGCGGAGGAAACCATGATCATTGTTGAGAACTCCGGATCGCCGATCCCAGCGAGTGACAAAGAGAAGATCTTTCAGCGATTCTATCGAGGAGCGCACGCTGCACACGGTCCAACAGGAACAGGACTCGGCCTCTCCATCGTCAAGAAGACGGCAGAGGCGCATGGCGGAAGCGTAAGCGTTGAGTCCTCGGACGGCAAGACACGATTCAGGCTAACCTTGCAACATGCCAGGAAGGTACGGTAATGGACCACACCCAAGGCACCATCCTGTTAGTAGAGGACGACTCCTCGATTCGGCGCGGTCTGCGTACAACCCTGCTCGCACTGGGATTTGACATCGGCGAGGCGGGTACCGGCGAAGAGGCTCTGACGCGGCTGCGTATGATCTCCTACGATGCCGTACTGATGGACCTGAACATGCCAGGTATGGGCGGCGTGGAGGCATGCCGGCGCGTTCGGAAGGAGTTTCCTCATCTGTCGATCATTGTTGTGACCGTTCGCGACAGGGAAGAAGACAAAGTGGAAGCTCTTGATGCGGGCGCGGACGACTTTGTCACCAAGCCATTCCAGATGAAAGAGCTTGCCGCGCGTATTCGCGCGGCCGTTCGCCGGCGCAGAACTCCGCAAACGATGCAGGAAGAACCAATCTACGTCGGCATATTTGAGCTGCTGCCGGCTCAACGGGTCGTGAAGAAGCGCGGGCAGGAGGTGCGCCTCACGCCGACTGAGTTCGATCTGCTTGCTTACTTGATGACGCACGCGGGTCATCCCATCGTCCATGCCAAGCTCCTGAGTTCGGTATGGGGCTCAGAATACGGCGACGAGCGAGAATACCTGCGAACCTTTATTCTGCAACTGCGACGCAAGCTGGAAGATGACCCGTCACATCCGGTTTACTTGAAGACGGTCAATTACCTTGGCTATGTCTTCTTGAACCCAAGCAAACAGGAAGCGTCACCAGCCTGATCCGGCTTCGCTCCACTGCAACCCGCCTAAGCGGCATCCTTATGCCTCCTTGAGGTTGAAGACGCGATCATCAAGCCTATGGTTTGGACACAGAGCGTCGCTCGATTGGTGAGCCGGAACCGCTGCCTGGAAGTCTTTCATGCAACACGCCGCTACTCCCGCTCCTTGGAAGAGCGAGGCAGAAGCGACAGGACCGCAAAGACAGTCTCGCTTTTTGTTCTTGCCGTCCTGGTTGCATTGTTCGCCGCTGGAAGCAAAGCCTTATATGCTGCTCCCTAAATGCGCCTGATGAAGACCGGAAGCGATTAACGCCTTCTTGATGGCTTTCCATAAGGTAGTTGAGGGTGCCGCTGTCGCAATCGCAATCCCCGCGCCAGCCTCACGCTTCTCACCCCATTCGGCGCGGCAGCACGTTCCGCCTGCTCAACCTTACTCCAGAGGTCTGGCATACATCGTCATACATGGTTGTACTCAGCAGCTCAGATGGTCCCTCCAACTGTGGAAATTGTCGATTACTTATGCCTGGCTTATGGATAAAACGCTTCACTGGAAGTGTCGATTCGTTTTCGACACAAAGGTGAATGGATATGAACGCATCAAGAGGCCTCACACGGTGTGCGACCAGAAGTGCAATTACGCTATCTCCCGAAGAGGAGAGCGCTGTCTTATATGACCGGCATCCCAGCCCAACCTTCAGGCAAGTTGCATGGGTACCGAGCTGCCTGGAGAACATGAAGGTCTATGCCGTTCTCTGCTTGCTGATCGCGCTCTTCGGCGGCGCCAGCATCACCGCGGAGGCGCAGTCCACATTTGGCAGTGTGCGTGGAACCGTGCAGGACTCCACCGGCGCCAGCATCCCGGGCACCCACATCATTCTGCACAGTGTTGACGAGAATACGGACCGCGCTGTTGATTCGGACTCGTCAGGCATCTTCGTCTTTGAAAATGTCAAGGCAGGCAAGTACAGCCTTAAGGCTCAACGCGACGGGTTTGCCGATACAGTTGTGTCGGGGATTTCGGTCGATGCGCGGCAGGATCTGCGCCTCTCCACGACGCTCAATGTGGCTGCGGAGACCACCACCGTCGAGGTGACATCGAACGCCGATCAGATCAATACCGAGAACGGAACGATCGGCGACTCGAAGACAAACATAGAGATGACGCAGCTCCCGCTGAACAATCGGGCAACCACGACAAGTCCCTTGGGCGCTCTTGCCCTGTCGCCCAATGTGCAGACGGACAGCTCCGGAAATATCGCCCTTGGCGGTTCAAGTTCGTCGATGATCAACTTCTCAGTGGATGGCATCTCCACCGCCAACGTGCGTCAGAACGGCGCCTTGCAGGATGCGTACCCGTCGCAGGAGGGCATCGCCGCGGTGAAGGTCACTGCCTTCAACAACAGCGCGGAGTTCTCCCAGATCGGCGACGTAACCTTTACTACCAAGAACGGCACCAACAGCTACCACGGCAGTGTCTTTGAATATCTGCAGAACCAGGCGCTGGATGCAGATCCCTACGGCTTCACCGGTAAGGCGCCCAAAAAGTTCAATACCTTTGGATTCTCGCTGAGCGGCCCCATTACAATCCCGCACCTGTACGACGGGCACAATAAGACCTTCTTCTTCGCGGACTATGAAGGCAACCGGCGCAGCACGGCCACACTGCAGCAGTTTACGGTGCCCACCGCGGCGGACCGCATGGGAAATCTGACCGACCTCGGCGTAGCCACGCCGGTAACGGTCAGCCCGACCGCCAAGGCGGTGCTCGGTTATTATCCGCTGCCGAACATCGCCGGCGCCATCAACAATCCTAACGTCATCAACTACGAAAACTTCCAGCCCACACCGGCACGGACGGATGGAGCGGACATCCGTGTTGATCAAACAATCAACTCCAAACAATCCGCTTACGCGCGTTTCAGCCGTAAGAACATCACCTCGGACTACGCCAATCCCTTCCTGCCGGACGACGTAGACTCCATTCACAATCGCAGTCTGCTGATATCGCATACTTATACCATCACGCCGAAGTTGCTGAATGAATTCCGCTACGGATTCACCAACGTAACCACCAGCGTCAACTTCCCCATCCAGGGCTCAGCGGCCTTATCGCAACTCGGTCTCGCTGGCGTTGACATCAGCCAGCATCCGCTCACGCACGCCTTCCCCACGTTTAACTTTAGCTCTGGCACCAGCTTCACACCCATTGGACGCGATAAAGCTGGCATCACCCAATCGAAGACAACGCAGTTCAGCGACAATCTGACGTATACGATCGGCAAGCACACCCTGAAGGGCGGAGTCGACATTCGCCGCGTCCGTTACTTCGATCTCGAGAGCTTTGCCCCCGAGTACGCCTCAGACGACTTCGGCAACTTCGTCTTTCAGCCCACCTTCACCGGCAATGCCTTCGGAGACTTCCTGGAAGGTGCGCCCACCACGCTGTACTTCGCCGTCTCCAGCCCGGACGTTGGCGGTTCAGCCACGCAGTACAGCTTCTTTGGCCAGGATGAGTTTCAAGTGAGCAGCCGCATCACGCTCAGCTACGGTCTTCGTTGGCAGGTTATGCCGGGCTTCCAGGAGGACGGCGGCAATCTCGCCAACTTTGATCAGCGGACCAACTCCGTTGTGGTTCCGGATGCGCTCGCCGGCTACCTGACCAGCCAGAACATCACCTCGTCCAATCTCGCCTTCCAACAGTCGTTCAATGCGTGCAATCTGAACTACACGGCCCTGCCCTGCACCAAGTACATCACAGCGAGCCAGGCAGGTCTGCCGCAGAGCCTGCGCAACACCTACAAGGGCGATTTCCAGCCCCGTGTCTCCATCGCCTACCGTCCCTTCAACGATACAAAGACGGTAGTCCGTGCCGGATTCGGGGTGTATACCATGACCAATCTCGGACCCTTGTCGTTCAACAACAGCGGCAATCCCACGTCCAACCTGCACATCTACTCCAACGCAAACACCGCAGGTGCCAACACGCCGCAGATCGTCTTTCCCAACACCGCTCCTTCGAGCACAGGCGGCCCGGTCTATGGCGGCGGAGGACTGGACCAGGGAGTCGATCCCAACTATCGTGACCCGCAGGCAAATCAGTGGAACGTCACGGTGGAGCGCGAGCTGACCGCGGCCACCTCGCTGCGCGCAAGCTATGTCGGCATGCACTCCTACCGGCTCAACATCACCGAAGATCTCAACCAGATACCCGCTAGCACCACTCCCTACAACGCGGGCGCCACGGCAGGAGCTTACGTTGACACGCGCGCTCCGTACCAGAACTGGACCACGCTCCTCAGCACCTTTAATGCAGGAGAGTCCAACTATCATGCGTTCGAGCTTGAGGCCTCGCATCGTCTTGAGCACGGGCTTTACTTCGACGCCAACTACACCTATGCCAAGAACGTGGCGGACAACCAGGGAGATGCGCCGAGCGCCTTTGCCGGTGAGGTCAACTATGGTCTTCCCATTGCGGACCGCTTTCACATCAAGCAGGATCTCGGCAATGTAGAAGGCACGCGCCGGCACCGGTTTCTCTTGAGCGGCGTCTATCAGCTTCCCTTCGGCAAGAGCCGGGCGTATATGAACTCAAGCTCAGTGAAGGATATCTTCCTCGGAGGTTGGGATCTAACCACTATCACGCTCCTTGAGACTGGCCCCTGGCTCACGCCCAGCATTAGCGCCGCAGCGGACGAATCCAATACAAACGTCGTCAACCGCGGAGCAGTGCTTCGGCCGGATGTTGTATCCAGCCACTTCTACACCGGTCAGTCCCGCGCGCAGTACTTC
>CAXTRZ010000134.1:6204-6697 GCA_964246715.1 uncultured Acidobacteriaceae bacterium
TTGGGAACGCCGGCGTTGGAATCCTGCAAGGTCCTGGCACGTCCACGGTAAGCCTGGGTGTCGCCAAGCAATTTGCGCTCACGGAAAAGGTCCACGCACGCTTTGAGACCACCTTTACCAACATCCTCAACCACACCAACTTCGCTCCGCCTGTCACCGCGATCGATAACTCGCTCTTCGGTCAGTTGACCGGACCGCAGAGTGCAGAGAACGCCGGCAACCGGACCGGACAGGCGGCGCTCAGAATCGACTTCTAAGCGCCACGCCACGCTGTATGGGGGAGAGGCAATCTCACGCCTCTCCCCTTTCTTTTCGTCACTCTATAGAAGTCAACGCAAAAATCAGAAGCTCAGTCCTTCTGAGTGCAGCGAAGAACCTCCGCATCCACCGTTGTAGTTGCCGGTTGAGGAGCGCCTACACGAACAAAGGCGCCAAAACCAGCGTAATCGTCGCCAGCAATTTGATCAGCACATGCAAACTCGGCCCCGCGGTG
>CAXTRZ010000135.1:0-2845 GCA_964246715.1 uncultured Acidobacteriaceae bacterium
GAAGTCGTAGGGGTCAAGATTGATGAGAGCTCGTAGAAACACTCTCAATTGAGCGGCGGTAAACATCGCCGGGGCATTCTCCACGATGCGCTCGAAGGTGGCCTGACGCGCTTTACGCAGGGTTTCTGTCCGCGTTCGTTCAGCCTCGTACTCTTGTTGCTCCCGCTCGAATCGCTGCTTGCCCTCCTCTTCCCGGCGTTGGCGCTCTTCCTCATGCTCCCTTCTGCGCTGTTCGTACTCCGCCTCCCGCTCTTCGCGTTCGGCCTCCGTTTCGGTAGCTGGCGCTGGGGCCATGACGGGTGCGGGGTTGGCGGCTTGTTCTGCCGCTGCCTTCGGGTCATGCACCGGGCAGGTTTTGTCGGTGCATACGGTCAGCTTCGTGCCTACCTGCTTGCCGTAGACGACGATGGCTGTCTTCGCGGCGGCGCAGGGCATGACGGGCTCGGCGTCCGGGTTCTCGATGCGCGTCTCGATCTCCCGAACATGGCCGCGCTGCACGGCTCCCGGCCTCTGCTCCTTGGCATTGCGCCAACCGTTCTCGATCTGCGCCAGCTCCGGCTTGGCTGCAATCTCCCGGTCAAGAAATACCTCAACCTTGCTGCGGTAGCAGGGGGAATCGAGGCATTGGTCGCCCTGCACGTCGCAAAAGAGGCTGGTGTTATGTCCGCTGCGGCGTGGGCAAGTGACGCAAGCTCCGGCGGTGGGGTTCAGGGTTGGGTCTTCTCGGTCGAAGGGGGCATCCGCCAAAGACAAGTAGAGGTTTGCTTGTATCCATGCGCTCAGGTGCTTGGCAGGTAGAAGGTGCGGTTCTTTGTCCTGCCAATCCTTGCGCCAGCAGTTCTCGAAGGCCGCTGCCTGATGCTCCTGGGGTAGACGGGCGATCAGGTTGGCATGGCTGGCGGTGATGCGCTCCTGCACGAATGCTTCGGCAACTTCGGGGATGAGTTGTAGCAAGCTCAGCCGTGCGTAGATGTGGCTGGCACTCTTCCCGGACTTCTCGGCAAGGGCGGTCACATCGTAACCGGGCAGGTCTAAGAGACGCTGAAAGCCTTGCGCCTCTTCATAGGGATGTACATCCACGCGCTGCGAGTTTTCGACCAACTGCCATTCCATAGCTGCGGCATCATCAAGCTCCACGATGCGGACCGGGAAGGAAAACAGTTCGGCAAGATGCGCGGCACGGAAGCGCCGCGCTCCTGCGACGATCTCGAAGCCCTTGTTATTCGGTCGCACCGTGATGGGCTGAATGAGGCCGTGCTGCCGGATGGACTCCGCAAGTTCTTCCAGCTTGGATTGCTCGAAGGTCTGGCGTGGGTTGGTGGCGGACTCGTGTACCTGGTCGATGGCGATGTACTCTCCCCGTTTGGTCGTTTGCATGGCAGGCCTACATCGACTGCCCGGTTAGAGACCCGATCCAACCGGCGCCCCAGCCCAGCACGCCAGCGCCGAACAGCGCACCGAAGATACCGGGGATCGCGTCCTGGAAACGGCCGCTCATCATCCGAATGCCGGCGAAGATCAGGCCGCCAAAGCAGATGACAGCACCGGCGTAGATGGCGAACGTCTTGAACGTTCCCATCAGCGTCGTCGCGCCAGAGAAGTCCATCGTGCCCTGCGCGTGAGCCGCAGTAGCGAGCGACATCGCGACCAGGGCGGGGCCAAGGACGCGACCGGCACGGGCGACGCGCTGTTTGGACCGAACGATGGATCGCTGAATTGCGGGTCGGAAAGACGACCGGCTGGAACAGGTTTCCAGCCGGAATGAGTGGTGGGATTGCTTCACGTTTGCACCTCCTGCTGACTTCACTTCGTCAGCGATGAAGCAAACGTAAGGCGCGCCGGAATGCCGCGTCCAATAACTTCCAGGGAGAGCACTATAACCAGAAGGAATAGCGTTTCGATTTTGCTGAGCAAACTCGCGCTTTGCCGTCTACGAGCCTGTGGAGACCCGAAAATATCGTCGCCGGATTACTTGATCGTGCTCGAAGGCTCGTCGGCAACGATCCGAACGTCGAAAATTCTAGCTTCGTCATCGATCTTCGAACCGACCAACAGGTAGTAGGAACCGGCTGCGTTACCCCGAAGGAACATCTGCACGTCGAGAGAGGTAATTCCGTCCTGCGTGGCAGCCTCGCCAGTTGCGCTCGCGAGTACAACTTCTCCGTCTATATCCTTTGCCAATCGAAGCGTGTATCTGCCTTCCTGCGCTGTAGAGGGCAAAATGACTCTGAGCTTCAGATTCGACGCTGGCAAGGTAAACATCTCCTTGCGTGCCCTGGGCGGCTCGTCACGGGTCTGATTTATTCGAAGGTCAAGAACTGCTGACACCAATCCGTTCGCTTCTGTAGCCGGAGCTGGACTCGCTGGTCTGATAGGCCGCAAGTCGGTCGGCGGCTTGTCGAGCGGCGGGATCTCGGCTTGAGAATGTTTGGGCGGCCTTGGCTCGGGCCGAGTCGCCCTTTGAGAGTCTTCTTGCTTTGTTGTCGGTGAAACCGGCACTGTCTCCAAGGGCGGTGCGGGACCGCCAGGCGGTGCGGTGTTGATGGCAATCTGCTGCGGAGCCTCGTTGCCGCTAAAGTGATGCCGAAGAGCAAGCGCGCCTCCAGCGACTCCAATCAGCAGCCCCGCAGCCACAGCCCACCCAATATAGCGACGCTTCGTCGCCTGCTTTCTCTCCCAATCAAGCCTGTATCCGCGGTACTCTGCGAAGCACTCCGAGCAGTCCGCCATGTGCAGGCGCGCGGGATCGTTTACGGGCAGACGGTTCTCGGCAGCAGCTTTCAGTGTCTCTTCTGGAGGACAGCCAATACGCTCCGGGTTCGGGTTCTCCTCCAGGAAGAACTGC
>CAXTRZ010000135.1:2855-6678 GCA_964246715.1 uncultured Acidobacteriaceae bacterium
ATATCAAGAGAGGGATCAGTCGTCTTCATCGTGCTCCTTCCCTGAGAACGGAATGGGCCTGCTCGTCAAGATAGCCTGAAGCCGCTCCCTCAAGCGCTGCAAGGCTTTCGCAGCCGCGCTGTAACTGATGCCCAAAGACGATGCTATTCCTTGCGGACTCGTCACATCCTGCTGCAAAAGTATAAAGATTTGGCGGTCTCGTTCGCTGAGCTGACTGCGCAGTTCGCGGAAGAGCACCTGACGCTCGATGTCTCGGGCGCTTTGAAGTTCAACCCCAGCCTTTGCGTCTAGTTCCTGATCCGTGCCGACAGACACCTCGCGCGAACCGCTCCTCCGAAAGTGCTCCCTGATTCTGGATTGCAAGGCTGCGGATGCGTAGCGTCTTGGAGACGCCACCAGAGTTTCTTTCTCAGCCATGTACACGCCAATCTGCTCGGCCCATGTCGCCAGCAAAGAAGAATCGACGTTCGGATAGTCGTGCGCTGCCCGTTGATGAGCCGATTCCACAGCTGCTCGGAGCCCTGGAGCAATGGCTTGGCCCTGTCGGTCAACCAGAAAAAGAAGTGCGTGGCCCATGCGGTTCAGTTTTCGATCCAAAAATCTCAGCCAGAGGGTGTCAAAAACCGCCGTCCGAATCCATCTGTTAAGTAGAGGCTACCAAGAACCGCATGACGACTCGCAAAACCATGGCATATGCTCACCGCTGTTCAGGCTGTGGCACCGTCGTGCCGGGGCGCGACTTCACCCTGAGGACGGTTGCAACGGGAGTCATCACCTGCCCCCGATGCGAGGCTTCGGGACCGATCATCGTGCACATTTTGGCCTCGGAGGAGCTTCCCAGGACATGGCTCAAAACGACCTCAGACTCATGGAGGCCGCCGTTGCAGTAGCGGAAGAACTGAACTTCTCGCGAGCATCGCAACGGCTACGCATCTCACAACCCGCCCTCACGAAGCGGATCGCCGATTTGGAGGGCCGCTTCACGCTCACGCTCTTCGAGCGGGACAGTCAAGCCGTCGCTTTGACCGATGCGGGCAGGGCCTTCGTCGAACATGCTCGATTGGCAATCCTGCACAGCGAACGGGCCGTGCAGTCAGCTCGTGCGGCCCTGGCGAACGCAGAGACAATACTCAGGATCGGGAAGACGCCGCACGGTGACCCCTTCTTGGTTTCCACCCTGCTTTCGTTGCGCCTGCCTCTGTACCCCCGTCTTAAAGTCGAGCTTTCGAGTGGATATCCAGTTGACCTGGTGCATGGTGTGTTGTCGGGCAGGCTCGATCTGGCACTTGTCACCCATCCTCCCGAGAACGCAGCACTGTCCATGATGAAAGTCGCAGAGGAGCCCTTCTACGTTGCCCTTTCGGAAGACAACGTTCTTGCAGACTGCGCCGCATTACATCTCAACGATATCGACGGCTGCCCGTGGGTTCTCTTTGCGAGAACGGCTCATCCTGTTGTGTACGACACGCTGCTCAGGGTAGCGGGTGAACGGGACATTCATCCCGGCGAGCTGCATGAAGTGCTCGCCCCCGAGGAAGCCTATCCCTACATCGCAGACCGAAACGCGCTTGCCCTGCTCACGAAGAATGCAGCATTGCGGATCGCTCGGGACGGCATCACCATTCGTCCTCTGGTAGAACAACGCCTCACGCTCAAGACATACCTGGCCTGTCGTGCGGACAACGAATCGAAGCCCGTAAGCGAGATGGCGCGAGGGTTTGGCCGCAAGTTGCGTGCGCTACAAGGCTCATAGCCCGTCCGATGCGTGAGTGGAAGACCTCGAAGCCGCTGCATTATGCAGCGGCTTCGTTTTGTTCTGCGACTGTTCGTGCTGGTAGCCGGCAAAGAGGCATTTGAGGCCACGTTATTCCTTTTAGGAATAGTTGAAATACCAGAAGTTATTGGACACGGACCAGTGTGTCCAGCACGATAGGCCAAGCCATGCCGGAAGGCGTAAAGCTCGGAGCCATTCATGCCAAACCACCAAATATCCCGTGCCCTAGCCGTACAACCGCAAGAATCACGAGAGAGCCTGCAAAGGCCTCTGACTCCCTCCATGACTACACATGCTGACACCAACACCTCAATCGCTTTCGATCCGCTCCTCACTGCCGAGGATGTGGCGAAGCGCCTGAAGGTCAGCACAGATTGGGTCTGGGATCATTCATCTCGAAAGAAGCCGTTCCTGCCTGTCATCAGAATGGGCGATGGGGCGCTTCGATATCGCGCGAGCGGTATTGAAGCGTTTATCGATGAGAGGGAACGGCTAAGCGCCCTACGTCGTCGCGCGAACTGATAGACGGCGAGCGCTTGATCCGACGTGTTTGTCCTTGCGCATCAGCTCCGTCGATGGAGGGGCTATGTCTCCCTAACCCTCGAATATGGCAGTAAAATAGGGCATAGCGCCCATCTTTCCCGCCACAGAACTGAGGAAACCAATGGGTTCTACGCACCAGCGAGGCTATGTCACGCCTCGGGCAAAGCAATGGTACGGATACTACCGCAAGGTAGTGAACGATCCGGCCACCAACGAGCAGAAGACAGTTCGTGTTCCCGTGAGTCTCGGGCTGAAATCCAACATGACGAAGACGGAAGCCCGTCAAGCACTTGAACGCGAAATTACAAAACAACTGGGGCAGCCCGGTTCTCCAACCCGAATCATGAATGACGGTTCGGTCACGTTCGCTTGGTTTGTCGAGAATCGCTTCTTACCGCTGAAGGAAGCGGTTTGGAAAGAGGAAACGGCGAAGACCAAGAAGGTCCTTATCCAGCTTGATCTCGTCGAGCCTTTAGGCGAAATCCCGCTGGCCAACTTCGATAAGTTCAGCTTGCAGTTGCACCTCAACAAGCTGGCAAAAACAGGGTCTAAGGATCGCGTCTTGCAAATGCGTGCATACCTTCGAGACATCTTCGCCGAGGCTGTCGATCAGGACTTCCTCGTCAAAGACCCTGCACGCAAAGTAAAGGTGCCTGTGCATCTACGTGCGACAGACACCACTACGCTCACTTGGGATCAACTCAGGATGACTCTCTCGAAGCTGACGCTTCGGGATCGCATCTTGCTTGAGCTCGACATGACGAATGCCCTCCGTCCGAGCGAGTTGTTCGCGTTCCGATGGAAGCGCTTCGACTATCAGGCGTCCACCCTTACTGTGGCGGAGACTGTCTACAAAGGCAGTCTCCGGGACTGGGGAAAGACGAAGAAGAGTCTTGCGGTGATCCATGTTCCGCGAGAGCTTGCCGACGATCTGCACGCATGGCGTCTTGAGTGCGAACAACGTGCTCGCGAAACTGCGGCGAGAGATAAGTCGAGGTCTTCGGTTCTGTCGCAGGATGCCTTTATCTTCGCCAACGAAGCTGGAGGCTTTCTTGACACCGATAACTTTCGCAACCGGGTGTTGCACAAAGTTGCTCGCGACCTGCAATTGCCCAAACTGACGTTCCAGGTCATTCGCAGAACGATTGCGACCTTGGCACAGAAGAAGGGGACGGTGAAGGACATTCAAGGTGTGCTTCGGCACTCACGCACGGCTACCACCACGGATGTGTATATGCAGGAGATCCCGGAGAGTGTGCAATCGACTATCAACTCCATCAACTTGGAGCTGCGAAAGTCGAGCGCTCAAGGCCGGGAGACACCGAAAAAGGCGGCTTCAACCGGGCTTGTTGTTAGGAGTCGGCGCAAGCCTTCTGCGTCCGTGACACAAGATGACACAAACTTTAGGGAAGGAGGGAGCGCCTCACTTCCTGCATGTGCTTCATTCTAAAGGGGTTGTTTGGTGGACCTGATCGGGATCGAACCGATGACCTCTTCCATGCCATG
>CAXTRZ010000136.1:0-6672 GCA_964246715.1 uncultured Acidobacteriaceae bacterium
GGTGCGCGACTTGGTGCCATTTGGCCGCCGAGCCGTGCACGCCGATCTTGGCCAGACCCGCGGCGCTCAGTCCGGCGAAGCCGACCGTCATGCAATCTGGCTTACGGCCCACAACATGGAGCCGCGCCTCAGCCCCTTCGATCCCCTCGCCATCCTCGATGAGATTCAGCGTCTCGTCCCTTGCTACGACAAGATCCTTCGCCTGCAACTCCTCAGCGGCAATGATCAGCACTTAGATACAGGCCAGCACCTTGAACCCGCCGCCCAGCAACTCGTCCAGATCGAACCCCGTCGCGATCTTGTCCTCCCCTCCGGCGACACCCTCTTCACCTCCGGAACCCTCGGCCATTACAGCGCCATGCTCCTGAATTTGCAGGAGAACGAGTCCCGCAAACATATCACCCTCAATCAAACCGCTGCTGACTAAGCCTACGAAAAGGGACCGAAGATCAATGCCTTATCTCTCCAACTTTCAAATCTTCTTCCTTCTGACGGTCCTCAAGATTGTCATCGTGCTTGTCATCACCCTGACCGCAGTGGCTTATACCGTGCTGCTTGAGCGTAAGGTCATCGGCCGCATGCAGAACCGCTGGGGCCCATCGCGCGTCGGCCCCTTCGGGCTTTTGCAGCCTCTTGCAGACGGCATTAAGCTCTTCCTCAAGGAGGATCTCACCCCCATCCTCGTCGAAAAGCCCCTCTTCCTCGTTGCCCCCATCATCGCTCTGGGCTGCGCCCTCACCTCCATTGCGGTCGTACCCTTTGGAGCCCTCACGAGGTACAAAGGCGTAGATCTCTTTGAGATCGCCAACGTCAACATCGGCTTGCTCGTCATCCTCGGCATCACAAGCATTGGCGTCTATGGCATCGCCCTATCCGGCTGGAGCTCTAACAACAAGTTCGCCCTCCTCGGCTCCCTCCGCGCTACCAGCCAAGTCATCAGCTACGAGCTCGCCCTTGGCCTCTCCCTCGTCGGCGTCGTCCTCCGCGCCGGCTCGCTCAACCTCCGCACCATCGTGGACTCGCAATCCGCTCACGGCGCACTCTCCTGGAACATCTTTGGTGGAATTGCACGTGAGCACACCGGAAGCGGCTCAGCGTGGGTGATCGTAGGCGGCTTTCAGATCGTCGCCTTCTTTATCTATCTCATGTCCGCCTACGCCGAGACCAACCGCTCTCCCTTCGACCTCCCAGAGGCTGAGTCCGAACTCGTCGCCGGCTACCACACCGAGTACTCCTCCATGAAGTTCGCCATGTTCTTCATGGCTGAGTATGCCAACATGATCACCGTCGCCTGCGTCGCTACCCTGCTCTTCTTCGGCGGTGCCTCCTCACCATTCGGCCATCTCTTCGACGGATTCCTCAACGGCCCCTGGCTGCACGCCGTCTTCAGCATCGTCTGGTTCGTCGTCAAGATCTTCGCCTTCCTCTTCCTCTACATTTGGGTCCGTTCCACCCTCCCCCGCTTCCGCTACGACCAGCTCATGAGCTTCGGCTGGACCTTCCTCCTGCCGGTCGCCATCGTCAACATCCTTGCCACCTCCCTCGTACTCGCCTTTAGGGGCTAGCAGGATCTTTAGACTTGACCCAGAGCATGTCCTCTGCAGTAGCCGTGTGATGAACCTTACTTCTGTGCGGAGGTTCATTCGCTGCTTTGAGGTTTGCTTCCTCGCCATAAGCAAGAACAACGCTCAATCTAGCGTCGCGAAGATCGCCGCAACATCCAGATAAATTCCCGTCCCCGCAATCTCCAAACACTCCCCCTCGAACGCCTTCATCCCAAACCGGCTATACGTCGCAGCCGACCGGTCGCTCGGGTCTAGTATCCAAAGGTTCTCTACCCCCATTGCGACAAAGTCGTCCAGCCGCTTCATCACCCTCCCCGGACGGTCCTCCGGCGACAGAATCTCGATACAAAGCAGCGGTGGCGTGACTCGCACCCGCTGCTTTCCTTCCCCCTGCCGCACCACGCATACATCTGGCAGCCGCACCCGCGTCTTGGACGTTCGCATCCGATATTCCGAAAGAACATCAATGCGCCACTCGGCACGATGATTGAAAAACCAAGCACCAACTGCCATTTGCAGAAAACCGTGGTCTCTCTCCCCCATGTTTTTCTCCTCCAGCACCCCATCCACATACTCAAGGTCCGGCTCATAGCTGGAGGCCAGGTACTCTTCGATCGGAATCAGTGCGGCAGCAGCGGAGGCACTCGCCATCGGGATCTCCTGTCCATATTATGCACCGTACCCTGCTTACCACCCGCATCAGCTAAGCCCTGTGCTTTACAATCATCAGGACCCAGGAAGACGAACGTCGCTGCGCAATCGTTAGGAGCCCATGCAACTCGCACTCTTCATCATCTTCGCCGTGCTGGCTGTTGCAGGAGCTCTCAATCTTCTCCTGCAGAAGCATCCCATCAATAGCGCCCTTTCGCTCGTGGTTGTCATGATGTCCTTGGCTGTCCTCTATTGGACTCTCGGCGCGGAGTTCCTTGCCGCGGCCCAAGTCATCGTCTACGCCGGCGCCATCATGGTCCTGTTCGTCTTCGTCGTCATGCTCCTCAATGCAGGCGAGGAAGAACATACCACCGGCAGCCGAGCCGCCTACTTCGCCGGCATTCCAGGCGCTACCGCCGTCTTCTGCCTCCTCAGCTTCGTCTTTCTTACTGACTCCAGGGCCATCGGCTACGCGCACCTCGGCGGTATGCTCAACAGTGGTCTCTCGAACATCGCCGAAATCTCCCGCGTCCTCTTCACCCGCCTCCTGCTTCCGTTTGAGGTCACCAGCATCCTTATTCTGGTCGCCATTCTCGGAGCCGTTGTACTCGCTCGCAAAGACATCGAGGTCTCCGCCCAGCCAATTACAAAGACCCCGGCCATAAAAGTTCAGGAAGAAGCCAAGGAAGAGGTGCACGCATGAGCCTCCTCGACACCCAAGTTCCGCTCTCTGCGTACCTCATTCTTGCCGCGGTCCTCTTCTCCGTTGGTGTCGCCGCTTTCCTCATCAAGCGCAACGTCATCAGTGTCTTCATGTCCATTGAACTCATGCTCAATGCCGTTAATCTCACCTTCGTCACCTTCGCGCATCGCTGGCATGCACTTTCTGGACAGATCTTCGTCTTCTTCGTCATGGTCGTCGCCGCGGCTGAAGCTGCAGTTGGACTCGCTATCATCATCGCCATCTTCCGCACCCGTAAGACCCTCAACGTTGACCAGATCAATCTCATGAAGAACTAGCAGGAAGCCTCAAAGACCCTCATGAATCCAAACTCTCTCTGGCTCATCCCGCTCAGCCCCCTTATCGGCTTCTTCCTCAACGGAACCCTGGGCCGGCGACTGCCTCGTCCCGCGGTCACCGCCATCGCCCTGCTCGCCACCGCCATCCCCGCCATCAAGGTCCTGCAACTCTGGCTATTCATGCACTTCGCCGACGGCCCTCTCACATTTGGCGTTGACTCCGGCCCCTGGATCGCCCTCACTGGCTTCCACGTTGACTTCTCCCTCGCCGTCGACCATCTCACCCTCATCATGCTCGCCGTCATCACCGGCGTAGGCTTCCTCATCCACCTGTACTCCGCGGGATATATGGCGCATGAAGAAGGGTTCTGGCGATTCTTCGCCTACCTCAACCTCTTCATGTTCTTCATGTCCATCCTGGTCCTCGCGTCCAGCTTCCTGCTCCTCTTCGTCGGATGGGAGGGCGTCGGTCTCGCTTCCTATCTCCTTATCGGCTTTTACTTCACGCGAGACTCCGCTGCAGACGCTGGCAAGAAAGCCTTCATCGTCAACCGCATCGGCGACTTCGGCTTCCTCCTCGCCATGTTTCTGTTGATCGCCCACTTCGGCACCCTGAGCTTTACGGAGGTCTTTGCCAAAGCCGCCGCAATGCCCGGCACCGGCGGCATCTTCACCGCCATCTGCCTCCTGCTCGTCGTCGGAGCCGCCGGCAAGTCCGCTCAAATCCCCCTGTACGTCTGGCTTCCGGATGCCATGGAAGGGCCCACCCCAGTCTCCGCCCTTATTCACGCTGCCACCATGGTCACTGCCGGCATCTACATGGTCGCCCGCTGCCACTCGCTTTTCAATCGCAGCCCCGCAGCCCTCACCATCGTCGCCCTCATTGGCGCAGCCACTGCCCTCTTCGCCGCCTGCATCGGCATGGTGCAAAACGACATTAAGCGCGTTCTTGCATACTCCACCGTCTCCCAACTCGGCTACATGTTCCTCGCCTGCGGAGTCGCCGCTTATTCTGCCGCTATCTTCCACCTCGTCACCCACGCCTTCTTCAAGGCACTCCTCTTCCTTGCCGCCGGTTCCGTCATCCACGCCCTCTCCGGGGAGCAGGACATGCGAGTCATGGGTGGTCTTCGCAAGCGCATCCCGGTCACCTTCTGGACCATGACCATGGGCGTCCTCGCCATCGCCGGCATCTACCCCTTCGCCGGCTTCTTCTCCAAAGACGAGATCCTCTATCAGGCCTTCTCCAGCCCCAATCCCATAGGCAAGCTCGTCTGGGCCGTCGGACTTCTCACCGCAGGTATGACCTCCTTTTACATGTTCCGCCTCTGGTTCAAAACCTTCTTTGGCCCGGGACATTCTGACCAAGATCACTCCGCCAATCAGCACCTAGCTCCGATCCACTCTAGCAAATCCTCTACCCTCGTCATGGAAGACGAGCACGACTCCGGCCAAGTCGCCCATGCTCACGGCGTCCACGAGTCTCCTCGGATCATGCTCTTTCCTCTTGTCGTTCTCGCCATTCTCTCCGTTGTCGGCGGCTGGATCGGCATCCCCGAAGCCCTCTTTGGCCGCAATGAGTTCCAGCACTTCCTTGATCCAGTCTTCTCCTCGACGGCACATCCCGAGGCTCTCAACGCTGACAACATCTCCCACAGCCTTGAACGTGGCTTAGCCGCGATCTCTCTCTTCGTTGCCTTCGCCGGCCTTGGCCTCGCATACCATTGCTATTACCGCAAGCCTGGCACCGCCACCGCCCTCGCTCAGAAGTATCCTTCTGTCTATGCCCTTGTCTCCAACAAATTTTACATAGACGAGATCTACAACACGGTCTTCGTCACCGGCCTCCTTATGCTCACCCGCGCCTTTTTGGCCGGTACCGGCGAGTTCCTCATCAACGGCTTCGGCCATCTCACCCGCTGGGTCGCGGTAGATTTCAGCGAACTTACTCGCCGCATCCAGTCCGGTAACATCCGTTCTTATGCCGGTTGGCTCGCCTTAGGAGCTGCCGCCATTATGGCCATTATGATCTTCGGCCGAGTCTGGATTCACGCATGAACATGACAACCATTATCCTCTCGCTCATCGTCTTCATTCCGCTGGCCGGAGCCGTTCTGCTCGCCCTCCTTCCAGACCGTGGCAAGACCCAGCAGATAGGCGCACTGCTCGTTACTCTCCTCACCTTCCTCTTCACGCTGCATCTTCCCGCTCACTACCACACCGCCGCGCCCGCAGCCGCCTTCCAGTTCGCCATCGACCATGACTGGATCGCCTTCCCCGCCATCCGCTACCACCTCGGCGTCGACGCCATGAGTATGTGGCTCGTCGTCCTCACAGGCCTGCTCGCCCCGCTGGGCGTCCTCGCCTCGTGGCGCATCCCGACCATCTCCGCCCGAGCAAAGACCTTCTACGTCCTCTTCCTCCTCCAGCAGGTCGCCATGCTCGGCCTTTTCGTCTCGCTGGACCTCTTTCTCTATTACGCTTTCTTCGAGCTCTCGCTCGTTCCCATGACCATCCTCATCGCTACCTTCGGCCGCACAAAAGGCCGTCGTCACGCGGCGTTCAAATACTTCGTCTACAACTTCGTTCCCTCAGCCCTCCTTCTGGTCGGCATGCTCTGGCTGTACGTCAAAACCGGCACCTTCCAGCTCCCCGTCCTCGCCGGCCTCGCCGCCCAGCACGCCATCTCGCCCAACTCCGCCGCCCTCTGGCTCTGCTCGCTTGCCTTTCTCCTCGCTTTCGCCGTTAAGGTCCCCATCTTTCCCCTGCATGGCTGGCTCAAGGACGCAATCTGCGAGGCCCCCACCGCCGCCGTCATGGTCCTCGCCGGCAAGACCGGCCTGTACAGCATCCTCCGCTTTTCCTTCGCCATCTTCCCAGACCAATCCCACCGCATCGCGCCACTCATGCTTGCGCTCGGCGCCATCGGCATCGTCTACGGCGCCCTTATCGCCATCACCCGCAACGACATGAAGGAGCTCGCGGCCTACTCCACCCTCTCCCACCTCTCCTTCATCACCCTTGGCATCTTCACCTTCACCATCTCAGGCCTAGACGGCGGTATCTACCAGATCCTCAACCACGGCATCTCCGGCGGCGCCCTCTTTCTTCTGCTTGGTCTTCTATATGAGCGCTACAATACCTACGACATGCGCGACCTTGGAGGGCTTGCCCAGAAACTTCCGTGGATGGTCACCCTCTACGTCATCTGCACCCTCTCGCTCATCGGCCTCCCCGGTCTAAACTCCTTCGTCGGCGAGTTCCTCATCCTCGCCGGTGCCATGCAGGCCGTCTTCGCGCACCACGTTGTGTGGACTGCCATCGCCACCACCGGCGTCATTCTCTCCGCGTCGTACATGCTCATCCTCATCCAGCGTGTCTTCTACGGACACCTTGGCAATGACTCCCACCACAAGCCCGCTCCGGACCTCAATAC
>CAXTRZ010000137.1:0-6372 GCA_964246715.1 uncultured Acidobacteriaceae bacterium
CCCTTGGCGTGGAGGTCGGCAAAGAGCTTCTGGGCGCCGCGCTTGTGGGCGTCTGAGGAGGTGCGGATGAACTGGTCGTTGGTGATGCCCATGCGCTGCCAAAGGTCCTGGAAGGACTGGGAGACTTCGTCGGCGAACTGCTGAGGGGGGATGCCGGCGGCCTGGGCGGAGCGTTCGATCTTTTGGCCGTGCTCGTCGGTGCCGGTGAGGAACCAGGTGTCCGTTCCTTGTGCGCGGGAGCGCCTCGCAAGCACGTCGGCGACGATGGTGGTGTAGGCGTGGCCGATGTGGGGGCGCGCGTTGACGTAATAGATGGGCGTGGTGAGATAGAACTTTGCAGGGGAGTCAAGCATGACGAGTATGCGTCAGTTTAGCAGGGGAAGGAGCAGGGAATAGGGAAGAGGGAAGAGAAGGCAAGGACGGGCAAGGGCGTTGACGCAAAGGTGAGCGGTAAGAAGACCCACCTCTCGAGATTGAAATGTGGTGCACCCGCAGTGTTGCTGGGTCAGGCTTCGGAGTCGGAGTTGGGGGCTTCTTTGTGGGGTTCGGTGGCCTGGGCGTTGCGGGCGAGATTGAGGTGCTGCTCCATGGCGTGCTTGGCCTGGGCGGGGTTGTGGGCGCGGATGGCGCGGTAGATCTCGCGGTGCATCTCGGCGGATTCCTTGAGGTCGATGGCGTTGTCGACGGTGATGCGGCGCTGGTCGTAAAGGGAGGCGGTGATGGTCTCCATCAGCGCGCCGAGGATGGGGTTGCCGGCGGCGCGGGAGATGGTGCGATGGAAGCGGACGTCGTGGATGAGGTACTCCTGGGGGTCGTCGATGGCGGCGTACATCTCGGCGACCTCTTCGGAGAGCTCGGCAAGGTGCTCGCCGGTGGCGCGCTCGGCGGCGAGGGAGCTGACGGCGGACTCGATGACGAGGCGAGCCTCAAACATCTGCCAGGGGAGGAAGCCGTGAAGGGCGCCGAGGACGGTGAGCGAGGAGGAATCGAGCGCGGGCGGCCCGGAGGAGACGAAGGTGCCGGCGCCGTGGCGGGATTTGAGCACGCCCATGGCGGCGAGGAAGCCGATGCCGGCGCGGAGGGAGGAGCGGCTGATCTTGAGCTTGCGGGCGAGCTCGCGCTCGGGCGGGAGGCGGTCGCCGGGCTTGAGCTCGCCGGAGGCGATGAGGTCGCGGACGTGGTCGACGACCTGCATGGTGAGTTGACTGTGGGCGCTGCTGGATTCGGCGGAATCGATTTTCATGAGTGGACCGGTGGATGCGGTGATGTGAAAGAAGAATCAGCTTGACGCAGTAGGCTGGGTTATCTCCGCAGTATAGACAGGTTTGGGCTGGACGTCAGGCGGTCCGCGGCGCGGGATCGCCGGAGATGCCGAGCCGCGGCACCAGAAGCTGGAAGATGGCCAGTGAGACCAGGTACGCGAAGGCGGCCATCCCAAAGATCAGCAGCGGGTGCAGCGAGAAGTAGTGCTTGACGATCCAGGTAAAGGCCGCGCCGCCGACGGCTCCGACGGCTCCGCCGATGCCCACGACGGTGGAGACGGCGGTGGAGGGGAAGATATCCGTTGGGGTGGAGAAGAGGTTCGCCGACCAGCCCTGGTGGGCTGCGGCTGCGAGTGCGATGACCAGCGTGGCGGGCCATGGGTTTGCGGGGAAGAGACTGCCCAGGTGCGGCACAAAGACGATGGGCACGACCAGCAGCGCGCACAGCAGCAATGCGAACTTGCGGCCGCTGTTGACCGAATGCCCCTGCTTCATGCGCCAGCCGGAGAGCGCGCCGCCGAAGATCGACCCGAACGACGAGACCATATAGACGGTGACGATCTCCCATTTGGCGTGCTGCAGGTCCAGGCCGTAGTTGCGGTTGAGGAAGGCGGGGAGATAGAAGAGATAAAACCACCAGATGGGGTCGGTGAGACCCTTGGCCAGGGCGAAGGCATACAGCCCCGGGCGTCGCAGCACGACAGCCAACGGCAGGTTGCCGCCGTGCATGGCCTGGCTGGCGAAGTCCGCGTCCAGGTTGGCCTGGGTCTGCGTCGAGCCGCGGCGCAGACGGTTGTATGGGAAGAGCAGCCAGACGATAAGCCAGAGCAGGCCCATGGAGCCCGTCGTCAGGAACGCCGACTGCCAGCCCCAGCGGGCCGTTACGAACGCGACGAGCGTGGGCGCGACGAAGAAGCTGACGTTCGAGCCGGAGTTGAACAGCCCGGTCGCCAGGGCGCGCTCCTCGGACGGGAACCACTCGGTTGTGGCCTTGATGGCGGCGGGGAAGTTGCCGGACTCGCCGAGTCCGAGCATGAAGCGGGCGATGCAGAAGCCCACGACCGAAAACACCAGTGCATGTCCCATGCTTGAAAGCGCCCACACGCCGATGGCCAGCGCGTAGCCCACCTTCGTCCCCACACGGTCGATGATCCGCCCGGCGGTCAACAGGCCGATGCCGTAGGCGGTCTGAAAGCAGATGACGATGTTGCCGTAGTTGTTGTCGAAGAGCGTCTGGTGGTGCGGGTCCGCCGCCGGGTTCCAGCCCATGAACGGCAGCGTGTGGAGCAAGGGCTCGATGAGCGAGAGCACTGACCGGTCCATGTAATTGATGGTCGTAGCGGCGAACAGCAGGCCGCAGACGAACCACCGCATGCTGGCGTGAGTGGAACTGGAGAGGCCTTTACCGGGAGCGATCGAGGAGGGGAGCGGAGTGGAGTGGGTCGACATAGCTTGCTGGCTCCCGCGGCAGGGTGGGACCGGGTCTGGTCTGACCATTGCTCGCGTTGGGACGATTTCGGTCCGGTGAAGTGTTAACGGCTGCTGTTGATGTGGATGAGGATAGCGGGTCCGGGGCTACCGGTGTCAAGGATAGCTTTCGGAATTCGGCGTGGATGTTGTTTGGCCGCTCTGTACAAAGGATTGCAGCGTGATCTAGGATTGGTCCGGCCAGTTGAGGCCGGAGCATGGGAGGAGCATGATGGCACAACGACTGGGCGGGTGGGTGAGCGGATTGGCGATGCTTCTGGCTTTGCGCGCGGGGGCGCAGAACGTGAAAGAGATTACCGTGGGCCCCGCAGGCAGCTCACCCGCGGCTGACTTTGCGACGGTACAGGAGGCGGTGAACGCGGCGCCGGATGCGGGTGCGACGATTCGGCTTTATCCCGGCACCTACCGCGAGGTCGTCCACATTGACAAGCCCAACGTGCGGCTTATCGGCGAGCCCAAGGCGCCGGAGAAGGTCGTCGTCACCTTCGATAACGGCGCGTCGAGCACCTGCGGGACGTTCTGCTCGCCGACGATGTTCGTGACCGGCGACGGCTTCGTCATGGACGGCATCACCGTCGCCAACGAGTGGTCGAAGACCGGCAAGCCGCGCACCCAGGCCGTCGCGCTTTCGATCACCAGCGACCGCGCTGTGCTGCGCAACATCCGCCTGCTGGGCGCGCAGGACACGCTGTACGCCGCCAGCAAGTCCTGCAAGGCGGACCCCGCCACCTGCAAGGTCTCGCGCCAGTACTTCGACCGCTGCACGATTGTGGGCGAGGTCGACTTCATCTTCGGCAACTCCAGGGCGGTCTTCCATGACTGCGAGATCCGCAGCATTGTGCATGAGGCCGGGAGCTTTCTTACCGCGCACTCGCGCAACTCGGTCGCGGAGGACTCGGGGTACGTCTTCGACCACTGCCGCGTCACGGCGGAGCCTGGGGTGGAGCACGTCTTTCTGGGCCGTCCGTGGCGCGCCTACGCGACGGTTGCCTTCATTGAAAGCGATCTGGGCGCGCACATTATGCCGGAGGGCTGGTCGGAGTGGCACGAGGGCGAGACCGATCGCCTGAAGACGGCCACCTATGCCGAGTACAACTCCAAAGGCCCTGGCGCGAACCCGTCAGCGCGAGAGCCGTTCTCTAAGCAACTTACCGCAACCGAGGCAAAGAAGTATGTGGCTAGAAGCTATCTCGCCGGCTCGGATGCCTGGGACCCGACCCTGATGAAGTAACAGGGTTGGAACGCTGCATCATTGCATGCATCAACATCCTTGATTAATCCATAATTTTAGACCGTAAATCGACTTTCAAGAGTAAAGTAGCGGAGAGCTTTGCTCGGCTTCCGGCGCGCTCGCGTTTAGAAAGAACCTTGATCGTAATCCACTTACATCCTCCGCTCGTAGATCACAATGAGGATGGATATGGATCGAGGCACCGTACCTCCGGCCCTTCCCAAAATCTTCGCTTCGCACCAGGCTCCGTTTATTCCTTGATCAGAACGATGGTTGTTTGAGGTCAAAGAGTTCACGCTTAAGAGCAGCCAAGGAGAACGTATGTCTTTCACTCTAAGTGCAGGTGATACAAGCCTTGCTATTGATACGCTCAAAGACCTCTCATCCCTTGTAAGCCAGAACGGAGGCAAAGAAACTCTGTTCAAGCTGGCGGGGGTTGCTAGCGGCGTGGATCAGCCGATCAGCCAATTCAAACAAGTGGACACGGACCTCTCGCTTACCTATTGCAGCGATCCTCAGACATGGAGTCTCGACGGAGGAATCTTCAGCTTTGGCATCTCCGGAGGCGCGAGCGGAACCGTTCATGTGTACTCCCCCGGCAAGCCTCTCTTCACTTACACCAAGACGCTTCCCGCGCTGAACGGTTTCGATGCTACGGACGATACGACGGCGCCGTTTTCAGGTCCCGCAGCCAATTACTATGTTGGAATTTCACTGCAATTGAAGTTGGATGTGAACGCCGGCGGCGCGGGAAACATCGGTTTTATCGGCATCGAGGGATCTGCGGATGCAAGCGGCACGTATACGTTTTCGTTTTTCAAGAGTGTTGCTCCAAACACAACTCTCGGCGACGCTCTTATCGCCGCGTTCCGATCGTTTACCCTCCCGTTGCATGAGAAGACCTTCAGCAATCTCAGCACGGGAGACTCCATCCTGCATAACTTCAAGGCAGACCTTAATCTGGCGATGGGGCTGTCGTATGGGGTTGCGACGCCGAGCATTGCTCAAAACATCTCAGCGGGTCTCACCGTTCCGGGCTTCACGCAAGGGCTGCCCTCAGTCAGCGCCTCGGTAGATCCGTCAGCGGGAATTAATGTGTGCGTCACGGCGAAGTTCGAGTACTCCGGTGCCTTTGAGGCGTACCTGTACAAAGAGTCGGACGTCCTGGGCCATTACCATCTGTACCGGAGCAAGATTCTGGATGCCTTGTTCGGAGTCGATGCATCGGCGAGCCTGCTGAGCAACGTCTCCGTCTCGGTGGATGGCGGGAACATTGCATCCGCTGTTTCAAGCAGGATCGGCGGTAAGACCGGCGCTGTGATCGGTCAGATCGTCAGCAAAGTTCCCAAGGTGCAGTCGAGCATCGATGCCGCGGCCAATGACGTAAACACGCAACTAACGAATATCCTGACGCCGGTTCAGGGCGGCAAGGCAGAGCTTCAGTTGAGCGTTGAAAAGACGGATACGAAGTCCATTCTGTTGAACCTGAGCATTGATCTTTCCAAGCCGGGCTTCGAGCTTGCAGCCTGGGACCATCTCTCAGCGGGCGATTTCGTCTCCGCCATCGAGCAGGATCACAGCGGCATTACGGTCGATGCGGGAAGCGGGCTGGAGCAGTTGCACCATCGCAAGACGGATTTCAAGTTCACCTTCTTCAACTTTACGGAAGAGTGGAGCACGACCAAGATCAACGACTACTCCATCACGTACGGCGGAAATAACTCATTTGCATTTACCAACATGCAGGGCATCGACAAAGCCAGCATTACGAATATTACGAAGACGGGAAAGGAAGTGCAGTTTTACTTCACGATCTCTGCGACGGTAGACAGCGCGGGCAAGGTCACTGTTTTGCCCCCGGATCTTCACGTCACCCTGAAGTCGACGAACAATCCAAAGTTTGGCGTGGAGCTGCCCAAGTTTCTCTCGCTCCTGGCTGCCGGTTCTGCGGCGAGCACGGCCGCTGCTCAGATGAAGTCCATTGCCGGGAGTCAGAACGCAGTGATTGAAGTGGATCTGATCCTAAAACCCAACGCCTACCAGAGGATTGTGGCTTCGCCTTGTCCGTTGCGGGTAGAGGCACAGGCGGCGCAGGATCGAACGAACTACACCGCCTTTGCCAATGCGGTGATCCGGACGAACGGCGGCGGCGTCAACGACGTGCCTGACTTCTCATTCAAGACGCAACTGGATATGAGCTATGACTTCTGGGCGATGGTCAAGCGATCGCAGGACGATCAATATCCTCCCGCGGCCTCAGTGATCCAGCAGCGCTGTTCCGGGACGGTGGACCCGCGCCTCTCTCCGGTTCAGGGTGCGATTCATGCCATCTTAGGGGTAGATGTCGACGATGCGCTGACGATGGATCAGATCATTGATACGATCAACGTC
>CAXTRZ010000137.1:6382-6646 GCA_964246715.1 uncultured Acidobacteriaceae bacterium
CTGCCTGCGGGAGCCGTTACTGCGCCGCAGGCGGCTCAGGATGCATTTGCTTCGTTGAACAGCCAGGTTGGATTGATTCTGAAGAACGTGAACTCGGAATACCTTATTCCGACTTCAGCCGCTTTGGCTCAGTTGGCGCTCGCTGCAGGAGGAAGCATCGTCTTCTCCCCTCCGGTGCTGCCGACTGCCGCCGACCCGGGGTACAAGCTGACGGTCGTGGTGGCCTGACGGGCGGCCACCAGGGCAGGTTTCAGAATCGTGCGA
>CAXTRZ010000138.1:0-740 GCA_964246715.1 uncultured Acidobacteriaceae bacterium
GTTATAGAAGAAGCGTCCACCATTCCAGTATCCGCCGTAGAAACCCACGCCGAAGTAGCCGAAGCCGTAGTTGATGCCGCCGTAGTAGCCGACGACCGGACCCCAGTAACCCGCGTTCCAGAAGTATCCGTCATCGCCGTCACCCCAGTAGCCGGGGGTGTAAAGCGCGCCGGTATACGGCGGCTCAACCCATGCGCCCGGAACCCAGGAGTACCCCTGCGCCCCGTAGGCCCAGTAGCCGGGCGTCCAGATGTAACCATCGCCGGGGCAGGGAGGCTGATCGTAGTCCTGCAGCGGCGGAGGAGCCTGCTGCACATACTGCGGCTGCTGCGAGCCATATCCACCCTGCTGCTGCGGATAACCCTGCTGAGGGTATCCCTGCTGGCTCGGATAGCCTTGCTGGCCATAGTCCTGCGCGTAGCCCTGACCCTGATATCCTTGCGCCTGCGGAGCGTACCCCTGCTGCTGCGGATAGCCCTGCTGAGGATAGACCTGCTGCGGATTCGGGTACTGCGTACTCTGCTGCGGGTTGCTATTCTGCTGCGGGTAGCCCTGGCTGGAGCCGTTTTGCTGGTAGTAGCTCTGCGCAGCGGGCGCGCCATAGTTGTTCGGGTCCTGGCTGTTATACGGCTGCGGAGCTTGACTGTAGTAGCCGGGCGGGGGCGGGGACGCGGCCCGGGGCGCGCCCGCCAGCCCGCCGGCACGGGCGTCGATGGTCAACGCCCGTCCGGTCCCCGAGA
>CAXTRZ010000138.1:750-3335 GCA_964246715.1 uncultured Acidobacteriaceae bacterium
GCAAGTGCCAACTTGGTGATTGAAATCCTGCTATATGCGAAGTCCATCGCTTCCCCTGCCTGACTCGGCCTCCTTCGCTTGCCCGTTCGTCCCTGGGTTGCGAGGATCCGATAACTGAGTCTTGTCCCGGAGTTGGGTACCAGCCTCATTCAGTTAGACACGGATTGCAAGGTTTGGTTGCGCGGGCCACAGGCCGGAACGCGGGGACGTTTGGCCTTGGGCCATCTCACCCACTGCTCTAGCGCGCCGGTGACGAAAACAAGACCTTCGGGCACATCACATGCACTCCAACGCGAGGAAGATCCACCAACTGCGTGATGTCCACGTCGCACGCAACTGAGATCAGCGCGTAAGCGTCCTCGCGCGAAAGCTTCGGATGGTCCGGATTCTGTTCCGCCAGGAAGGTGATCATGTTCCGGACAGCCATCTCGGTCGCCCGCTTTAGGTCCTCGTGGAAGCCCATGGCGATGTACTGCGTCGGCGTCTCGCCGCGCGGCCATACAAGCCGGTTTGGATCTGTCAGCGAGCCCTTGTGCACGATGAACTGAAAGGTTCCGGTCAACTGCGTCTCCAGCGCCGTAATGTCCACCTCGCCGTTGCCCTGCCCCGCGTGCCCGTCGCCCACCTCAAAGTTCGCACCGGCGGAGTTCACCGGGATGAACAACGTCGTTCCCGCGACCAGCTCCTTGTTGTCCATGTTGCCGGCGTTCATCCACGGCGGAGCCGAATCGGTCTTGCCCGCCGGCGTCGCAACTCCCATCGACCCAAAGAACGGATGCAGCGGAATCTCCACCCCCGGCGCAAACTCAGCCAGCATCTTCTCGCGGTTCAGCGGAATGATCTTGGTGCGCGCATAAGGAAAGTCGTCCGGCAGGAACCCGCGCCCGGCCCCAAAGGAGTTGCACGCCCACGGCACGTCGATCGCAATCTTCTGAATCCGTACCTCCAGCACATCGCCCGGCTGCGCCTCCGCAATCGCCACGGGCCCGGTCAGGATATGCCCGCCCGGCCCCTTCTCGCTCGCCGGAAAGTTCTTGTAAATGTCCGCAACATACGGCGGAATGTCCGCCGGCTTCACCCCGCGCGACTCCAGCACATCCGGAGCCCCGCAGGTGGACAGCGTCTGGATCGTCACCGCATCGCCGGAGTGGATTGTCAGCGCCGGCTTCGCGCGCCCGTTGTAGTTCCCCCAGACCACCGTTTGCGGAGTGGCCAACAACGTTTGCGGCTGTTGAGCAGGCAAGGACACGGCGAGCGAGATCGCGGAGAGGGCAGCAAGCAGAGTTGAGCGCATGGATTGGGTATAGCACACCTGCCGTTGGCGACCGCGGTACATCTTCGCAGGAGTCACAGCAGCCCCATCTATGCTGGCGATAGCTGCCGCTGAACGGACCTGCCATGCCACCCCGAACCTCCGCCCGCCTGCCGGGTCTCGACACGCTCCGCGCGCTGGCGATTCTGCTCGTCCTCGTATACCACCTCGCCTATGCGCTGCCGCCCAGCCTCTATGCTGTCGGTCAGTTCGGTTGGATGGGCGTGGACCTTTTCTTCGTCCTCAGCGGCTATCTCATCGGCTCGCAGATGCTGCGCGAACGCCTCCGCACCGGCAGCATCCCCATCGTCTCGTTTTATCGCCGCCGCGCCTTCCGTATCCTGCCCGCGTACCTCGTCGTGCTCGCCTTGTACCTCTTCGTCCCGCAGTGGCGCGAGCAGCCCGGCCTCGCCCCATGGTGGAAGTTCGTCACCTTCACGGAGAATCTGCTCTTCCATCCCGAGCAGCGCGCCTTCTCCCACGTCTGGTCCCTCTGCGTCGAGGAGCACTTCTACCTTGTCCTCCCGCTGCTGGTTGCCGCCCTCATGCGCCGCCCCCCCAGCCGATTTCAAGCCCACCGAACGGCCACGCTCATCGCCATCATCGTCCTTGGCGGCATCGGCCTGCGAGCCTATGCGCTCTTCTCCGGCGCGGAGTTCATGGCCCGTATCTACTACCCAACCTACATGCGTCTGGACGGCCTCGTCGCCGGCGTCAGCCTTGCAATCATCCGCACCTTCCGCCCAACCTGGTGGAACTGGCTCGCCGCACGCGGCCATGCCACCATGCTCTCCGGCCTCTGCCTCATTGCACCCGTTCTCTGGATGTTCCACGGCGACACCATGGGCGACACAGCAGACCGTGGCGCATGGGGCATGATTGTCGGTCTGCCCATGCTCGCGCTCGGCATAGGCTTGCTCGTCGCTTCCTCCGTCAGTCGCAACGGCCTGCTTAGCCGCAGGCGTATCCCCGGCGCACAGCCGCTCGCGCTCCTCGCCTTCAGCCTTTACCTCACCCACAAGGCCGCAGCCCACGTCCTCGGCCTCGTCCTGCCCACTCTCACCCACGACCGCGACACCAAAGCCATTGCTCTCTACGCAGCCGCCTGCCTCATCGCCGCAGTCATCCTCTACCTCTGGGTCGAGCGCCCCTTCCTCACCCTCCGCGACCGTCTCGATCATCGCATTCTCAGGCAAACCGCTCCTGAGAAAGATAAAATGCCGACAGGCGGTTCGACCACCCTCGCGGAAGGAGAGCCGGGATGAGTGATTCA
>CAXTRZ010000138.1:3435-6620 GCA_964246715.1 uncultured Acidobacteriaceae bacterium
CCTTTTAGCCTGGGGGGAACTGAATCCCTTCGCGGTTCAATTCCGCTATGAGGAGAGTCCGCCACTTAGCGACCACGACAAAGTCAGTTCGTCACTGCGTAGCAACTCTGCGGGACACGTTGTAAGACGCATCCTTGAACTCGAATCGGGAACCTAGTTCCGCCGCCGTCCGCCCAGCAACTGCAGCACCGCCAGAAAGATATTGATTGCATCCAGGTAAATCGACAGCGCCAGCGACACCGCCGGCTGCCCATCCCCGCCCGCGCGAATCCGCGCAAAGTCGCCGATGGTCAACAGAGTAAACACGCCCAGAATCATCCATGAGTACGTATCCGGCTGCAGGAAGTGGAAGAAGATGCTCACAATCCCCAGCAGCACCACGCCGAGCAGCAGCGCGGTCCCGATCCCCGTTAGCTTGCGGTAGTTGATGTGGAACAGGTAGGCGACGCATCCCATCGCCGCCATGCCCAGCCCGGTCGTTACCGCCGCCTGAAACACAATTGCCGGTCCGATGGTCTGCATGTACCGGTGGATCAGCGGGCCAATCTCCCAGCCCATAAAGTAAGCCAGCGCCAGGAATAGCCCCAGCGCGAGCCCAGCGCTCCGCTTCCGCGCAAAGTTGATGGCAAAGATCAGCGCAAACACCGCAATCATCCCGACAAACGTGCCCCACACCGGCGCGGTCGCCACGCCGCCTGCCGTGACCAGGAACCCCAGCGAGGTAATGGCGAGCACCTTCGACAGCAGCGAGGCAGTCTCCTCCCGCGGCACATCGATAACCGTAGACCAGGTCCCCGTCCTTGGGTCCATCTGCCGATTGACGTCGTAATTCATGCTGTTACTCCCGTTTCCTGACTCTACTGATTAGACGCTATTACCGTACTTACGATGCGTCTCCTGCGTTCGCTTCATCGCTCGCTCCGAGATCGGCGTCAGAAAGTTCAGCCAAATCCTCAAGCACGGACGCCCGGAACTTCGCTTCAGATTGCCCGGTGTACTGAGCAATGTAAAGGTCGTCGTCAAGCATACCAAGGTACTGAAGCCGCTTAGGATAACCGGCTTTGATCCACATCTGCTGGAAGCTCCTCGCGTAGCTGAGGAGATCGCTCCCCTCTTCTAGAATCTGCTGTGCGAGCTGCCGCGCCATAATCGTCCATGCCCGCTCAAGGGAGACGGGCTTCAGGCCGCATTCCCTTATAAACGCCGCCCGAAGCTGGTCAACCTCCCATCCTGAAGGTTTTTCGAGAGCTGCAAGCCGTCGCATTGCCGGTCCGTCCAGCCCCACCTCCAGCGCATCCCAGGCCAGCCGAGGCATCTCCTCCGGAGAGACCAGATCAAGCGCGAGTCGCGCCTCGATGATCGAGTGATCGAACGCCATGAGACTGATGTAAGAGGTCAATCCGTTGCTTTGGGGTGGAGCTAGGAGGGCTTCGCTCGTTCTTCCAGCCGTGCAAGGCGGCTATCCTTATCACCGTCACGCTGAACCAACATCAGAATGTCATTATGAAATGAGTCCCGCATCGCATCCATTTTGTCGTTCAGGCTGCTCATCCGCGCATCCAGCCGATTGATGTCGCTCTTATTCAGCAGTATGCCCACCAGAACCATCAAAGTTGGCAGGACGGCGGGGATGGAGCTCTTGATCAGTTCATTCATAAAATGACCCGTGGAGTGGATAACCGGTCAGCTATGACACATTTTACGCACAAAGAACCGCTGAAACCGTCCCCATCTTCGGATTCAGCTAACCAGTAGAATCACCCGGAGGTCTTCTTCCGCAGATGTTCGTTCCAGGCCACATCCTCTTCGCCCCCTCGCAGCGCGTGCACTTCATCGGCATCGGCGGCATCGGCATGAGCGGCATCGCCGAAATCCTCCTCACCATGGGCTACAGCGTCTCCGGCTCGGACCTCCGCACATCCGCAGTCACCGACCGCCTCGCCACCCTCGGAGCCACCATCTTCACCGGCCACACTGCCGCAAACGCCGCCGCCTCAGATGTTATCGTCACCAGCTCCGCCGTCAGCCCGCAAAACCCCGAGGTTCTCGAAGCCCGGACCCGCAAAATTCCCGTCATCCAGCGCGCGGAGATGCTCGCCGAGCTCATGCGCCTCAAGTACGGCATCGCCGTCGCCGGCATGCACGGCAAAACCACCACCACCAGCATGATCGCCGCCGTCCTCGCCTCGCTCGACCCCACCGTCGTCGTCGGCGGCCGCGTCGACGCCCTCGGCTCCAACGCCCGTCTCGGGACGTCCCAATACCTGGTGGCTGAGGCCGACGAGAGCGACAGGTCCTTCCTCAAATTGTCGCCAATTCTAGCCGTCGTCACCAACCTCGACCGCGAGCATATGGACTGCTACGCCGGCATGGACGATGTCGACGCCGCCTTCCTCCAGTTCATGGACGCACTCCCCTTTTACGGGGCCACGACCGCCTGCATCGACAACTCCCGTCTCCGCGACCTCCTTCCCCGCGTCCGCCGCAAGGTCTATACCTACGGCGAGAGCCCGGATGCCGATTTCCGCCTGGAAATAAGTAAAGACATGCTCCCCGAGCAGCCCGGCGTCCACTCCACCTTCGAGGTCAACTACCGCGGCCTGCTCCTCGGCCCCTTTCGCCTGCACGTTCCCGGCCGCCACAACGTCCTCAACGCCACCGCCGCCATCGCCATCGGCGTCCAACTCGGCGTCACCCCCGCCGACATCGCCGCCGGCCTCGCAACCTTCCGCGGCGTCGATCGCCGCTTCCAGCTCAAGGGCACCGTCAACGGCATCGCCGTCGTAGACGACTACGGCCATCATCCCACCGAAATCCTTGCCACCCTCCGTGCCGCCCGCGACTGTGGCTATACCCGCGTTCACGTCATCTTCCAGCCCCATCGTTACACCCGCACCCGCGACCTCATGCCCGAGTTCGCCGCCGCCTTCATCGACGCCGACCTCGTCCAGGTCCTTGACATCTACCCCGCCAGCGAACAGCCCATCCCCGGCATCACCGGCGAAGCTCTCGCCCGGCAGATCGCAGCGAATCAGATCGCCGCCCGCCACCCCGGCCGTGCCGCCGGCCACCTTCCAGCGACCCGACACTCGTTCGTGGCGTTGCCCGACACCCCGCGCTTGCGGGCGGCGTTGTTGAGCATCGCCAGGTAAGCCACATGGCCGAGCGCGACGATCAGCCCGACC
>CAXTRZ010000139.1:0-6617 GCA_964246715.1 uncultured Acidobacteriaceae bacterium
GCTCACCATTTCCAAGCCGCTCAATTCGGGTCAGGCACAGACGTACCACGCCAAGGAGTTCACGTCCGCCGAGCAAAACTACTGGCGTCAGGGGAACAGCGTACGAGGTGAATGGCAGGGACAGCTTGCATCGAAGTTTGCTTTGGCTGGCGGCATCGACCCGACGCACTTCGCCAGACTCAGTGAAGGTCAGAACCCCAACACCGGCGAGCAGTTGGTACGCCACCGCAAGGCGCAGGAATACACCACGGAAGACGGAACGGTCGTGAAACCCGTCGAGCACCGCGCCGGCTGGGACGCCACCTTTTCCGCCCCGAAGTCTGTGTCTCTGACTGCGCTGGTGGGAGGCGACGACCGCGTGCGCATCGCGCATCGCGAAGCGGTCACCGTCGCTCTTTCCGAGCTGGAGCGGTACACCCAGGCGCGGATAGGAGGAAACAGTCCCGCAGAGACAACAGGAAGATTCGTCGCCGCCAAGTTTGAGCACGATACGGCCCGCCCGGTGGACGGCTACGCCGCGCCACAGCTTCACACCCACGCCGTGATCTTCAACATGACCGAGCGGGCGGACGGATCGACTCGCGCCTTACAGGAACGCGCGCTGTTTGCAACGCAGCAGTTCGCCACGTCGGTCTACCAAGCCGAGCTAACGTATCGGCTGAAGCAGCTCGGTTATGAAATCGTGCCCGGAAAGAGCGGCGCGCCCGACATCAAGGGCTACTCGCCTGAGTACTTGCAGGCATCCAGCCCGCGACGCCAGCAGATCGAAGAGGCCGTAGCCAAAAGCGGCTTTAGCGGTCCCGAAGCGGCGCAGATTGCGGCCCATTCGACTCGGGATAAGAAGCAGCTTCTCACACCCGCCGAAGTGTTGGCGGCCCATAAACAAATCGCCGCCGACTACGGAAACCAAGCAGACCGCATCGTGGCCGAGGCTCGCTCCCGCCTGCTTTCGCAAGAGCAAACGCCAAAATCGCAAGAGGTGAACCGCGCTCAGGAAGCCGTGTCCTTTTCCAAGGCGCGGAACTTCGAGCGAGAGGCTGTAGTCGATGAAAGGGCCATCCTCCGTGATGCCCTCCGGCGGGGCATGGGCGACCTCACTTACCAGCAGGTTCGCGAGAACTTCGACCAACGAAAAACCTCCAACGAGTTCCAGCAGACCCCAGGCGAGAAGCATGATTCTGCCCAGCGGTTTACAACGCGGGAAGCCATCGCGGAAGAGAAATCTACCATTCAGCAGATGCAGCAGGGCCGAGGCGCAACCGCTCCAATGATGGACAAAGAGCACGCGCAGGTACACAGTTCCAGCCGGGAACTTCCGAACCCGGCGCAGCGCCGAGTGATCGAGGAAGTGCTCACGTCCACGGATCGTATTCACGGCCTGCAGGGTCGGGCCGGCAGCGGCAAAACGACCGTCCTTGAATCCATACGCCACGGCGCAGAACAAAGCGGATACGCCGTCGAAGGCTTCGCGCCCACAAGTCGGGCCGCTGGCCAGCTCCGGGATGCCGGCATCCAGGCCGACACTCTTCAGGGGTTCCTCTCGCGCGGCGGTACAGACCGAGCGAGCGGAGATCCCAATGCGCGGCACCTCTACATGCTTGACGAATCTAGCCTCGCCAGCACCCGACAGATGCAGGCGTTTCTCGAAAAGATAGGTCCTCAAGACCGCATCCTGCTTATCGGTGATACCCGCCAGCACCAAGGCGTCGATGCTGGAAAGCCGTTCGAGCAGATGCAGACAGCGGGCATGCGCACTTCTGAACTTGACCAGATCGTTCGCCAGAAAGACCCGGAGTTGCTGAAGGCCGTCGAGCACCTGTCACGAAACGAAACGACAGCGGGTGTTCAAGCACTCCAGCAACAAGGGAGAGTGAGCGAATTCCCAGAGCGGCAGGAGCGGATCAACGCCATTGCAAGAGACTATGTCGCCCAGCCCGAAAAAACGTTGGTTGTGTCCCCGGACAACGCAAGCCGCCGCGACATCAACGCAGCCATACGAACGGAGTTGCAAAGCGCGGAGAAGCTGCCCAAGGACAACGAGACGCATACCGTTCTTGTGCCCCGCTCTGACCTCACCGGTGCCGATCGAGCCTGGGCAGCCTCTTACCGCCCCGGCGATGTTCTTTATTACACCCGAGGCAGCGGTGAGCTGGGGATCGAACGGGCGTCGTATGCGCGTGTGCTGGAGACCCAACCGGAGATAAACCGAGTCACGGTCGAACGACAAGATGGACAACAAGTCACCTACGATCCAAAGCGGCTCCAGGGCGTTGCCGCTTACCGTGAACTGACTCTGGACTTCGCTCAAGGCGACCGCCTGCAGTTCACTGCAAGCAAGCCGGAACTGAACGTCAAGAACCGCGACCTTGGAACCATTGAACGGATCGACGGCCACAACGTGACCGTTCGTATGGACGGCGAAAAACCGCGCTCGCTTACGTTTGACGTTCGGGAGATGCGGCACTTCGACCACGGATATGCGGTCACGTCGCATAGCTCGCAGGGACTCACCACGGACCGAGTGCTCATCAACATGGACACAGCGGCGCACCCGGAACTCATCAACACGCGCTTCGCGTATGTCTCTGTCTCGCGTGCCAGCCAGGACGTTCGCATTTACACGAACGACGCTTCCACGCTCGCCGAGCGGCTTTCTACCGATGTCGGAAAGACCTCAGCCGTCCAAGGGCACTCACAAACCAACTCATCCACCACAAAGGAGCAAACCACCATGAACACGCGCGAGAACCGTCCTGAAATCGAAAGCGAACGTCTGCGCCGCGACCCGGCCGTTTCCGTGAACACGCAAACCGTTGTCCCGCCCTCTAGCGAAGACCGGCACTATGCCCCTATACGGTCGGCTCTTCCGGCAGAGGCTCCCAACTATGAGTGGCGACGAGAGACTGGCGAAATCCAGAGCTACCAGCACCGTCACCAGGGCTCATGGGTACACCTTGACCCTCAGGGGCAGTTCTACAATCGTCACGCTGAACCCATCTCTCGTGACGTGGCGCTCGCGCAAAATGGAATAAAGAACGAAACTGCCATGTCCGTGACATCTTCGACTCCGAAGACGACGAGCAACGATCAAGGCATCAGCCTTTAGGACTCAGCATGAAGACGCAAAAAGAGAAGACTGGGAAACTCGCGAAAGGACCGCATCAGGATTTCGTCCGTGTGCTGGACATCATACGAGAAGGAAGATCCCGTGCCTACCAAGCTGTGAACGCCGCACTGATTGAGACCTATTGGTCCGTTGGCGAGTTTCTATCCTCAAAAGTCGTTCAGAACGGATGGGGCAAAGGAACGGTCGAAGAGCTCGCCGCTTGGCTGTCTGCTTCTGCAGCCGACGCAAAAGGATTTTCAGCGTCGAACCTGTGGCGGATGAAGCAGTTCTTCGAAGCGTACCGCTACGACGCAATTCTCGCACCGCTGGTGCGAGAACTTCCTTGGACACACAATCTGCTGATTCTCAGTCGCACGAAATCCGATGAGGAGAGAGAGTTCTACGTTCGCTCTGCTATCCGTGCAAGGTGGACCAAACGCGAGCTTACGCGCCAAATCGAATCCGCGACATTCGAGCGCATGATGCTCACTGCTCGAAAACTCGCACCGGCGGTGCGAGAAAATCCAGAGTCAGCCAGCGTCTTCAAAGACAGCTACTTCTTAGATTTCCTAGACCTGCCTGAATCCCACACCGAAGCGAACCTTCAATCTGCTCTCGTCACCCACCTCCGCCAATTTCTTCTTGAGCTAGGCGACGGATTCGCATTCGTCGGAGAGAAAATCACACTCCAAGTCGGCGCACAGGATTTCGAGCTCGACCTGCTCTTCTTCCACCGCGACCTGCAATGCCTTGTTGCATTCGAGCTCAAGACAAGACATTTCGAACCATCACACCTGGGTCAGCTCTCGTTCTACTTAGAAGCCCTCGACCGACAGCGCAAAAGGCCACATGAGAATCCGAGCATCGGTGTTCTCCTGTGCCGCAGCAAAGACGACGAAGTGGTGGAATTAGCGATGAGCCGTACTGCGTCGCCGGCACTCGTCGCGAAATACGAAACCACGTTGATTCCCAAATCTCTGCTACGAAGCAAGCTCAGAGAATGGACCGCCCTGTTCGAGGACGCCGGCCACACGGAATAAACCGCTCACCAAATGTCAGCTGTCACAATGGCCCGAGGTTCGACGAAAACGGGCTCGGCATCGTTTGCAGGAGCTTTACATGCTCGGGCGACTGCGCACCTCGAACAGCTACGAAATCATAGGACCGCCCGCCACGGCCCGTCGCCTCTGTCGCAACACCCAAGGACTCCTTGCAGCCATAGACCATCTGTGCATAGTTGACGAGGAATTGTAGATATTTGACACGGTCAGCTCGGCTCTCAGACGACGCCAAATAAACGAAGCACGTGCCTCTGCTCGGATGCAGATGGTGGAAATGGTACGCCTTGCCGTCCCGCGCCAGATCTGCGTGTTCATACGCAAGCTTTCCCAGCTTGATGCGCCGGTCACGCGTAAGCCACCCCAGAAAACTCGCGACCCGGAGCCCGGCTTCGTGATTCGTATGCTCATTCCAAGCAAGATTGGGATCGAAATCGTGAACACGCGCGATCAGATCGTCGATCAAGAGCCCGTGTTTCCAATCTTTGTCAAGCTCAACTTTCCCGGATGCTTTGTCGTTGAATGTGCGGATTGCCTTATCGAGAAGCTCAGGAGAATCGTCCGCGAAATGTGGCGCCCAGATCGCCCTGAATTGATCGACCATGCATTGCAGGT
This sequence comes from uncultured Acidobacteriaceae bacterium, assembly GCA_964246715.1. Taxonomy (GTDB): domain Bacteria; phylum Acidobacteriota; class Terriglobia; order Terriglobales; family Acidobacteriaceae; genus Edaphobacter. The sequence continues at coordinate 4,780 of CAXTRZ010000139.1, forward strand.
TCTGAGCCTCGTCTTGGACAAGAAGCCGGTCAACTTTCATAGTGTCGGTCCGGGTCTCCAGAAAGTTGACCATATCGGCTCCCGTATCGAAGCGATCAGCAACGAGAGCGAAGTCCTTAAGAGAAAAAACATGAACAGGAAACGTGCTCGTCAGCAGTTCTGGCACGAGGTCTGGCGCATAGTACGGGTCAGATTCGTGGGCCAGAACAACGATTCCGAACACATTTGGGAAATTCTCGGGAACGAAGTCGAGCTCGCCGTAGAAATCATTCCTGAGTTTCGATACGACTCGCTCTTGAAGAAGTATCCTCGACTTCTCCAACTGGCTCACGCCTTTGCCAAGCCGGTCTCTTACCCAATCGTCTCGTTTTGCAAAGCCAGTCTGCGCCTTGACCTCAATCAAAACCATGACATCACCGAAGAGGACGATCCCGTCAACGAGCTGGTCACCTTTCTTCTTGCCTCTGGCGTTCCGGTAGACGAAATCTCTAAAGAATGACTTTTCGGCCACCCACTGCGCTACCTGCTCCTCATAGAGGCCGGGCTCCCCACCAGGTTGGGGCGGCGCACTCATAGCGAAGCGGGTCGCAGCTAGTTCTTCAGGCGTGAGCATAGAATCGTCTCCGAATAACGGCCCCTACAAGGGCAACTGCCCATCCTGTGCCGCGCTTTCCGCTTGCAACATCAGCTCTGGCCCGTTATTTCTCACGTTGTTCACCTTCGGGTTCGCCTCATACATCTCCATCTCCTCTGACTCGAATGGCCGCAGAAGATCAAGCGGCAATCGCTCCGTCTCCTCGCGGTCGATCCAACGGTCGTAGTCGCGAGCGTGAAGAATCACTGGCATACGCGGATGTATCCGCGACATGAGTTCGTTTGCATCGGTCGTCACAATAGCGAACGACTGGAGCCAATGTCCCTGCGCATCTTTCCAGGCGTCCCACAGTCCCGCGAACGCGAATAAACCACTGCTCAATACCTCGAATGCATACGGCTGCTTTGGTGGTTTGCCTTCCTTCGGCCATTCGTAAAACGCACTCGCAGGGACCAAACACCTGCGCTTCTTCACCGGCTCCCGCCACGTCTTCGCCGGGGCGATTGTCTCTGCTCTCGCATTGATGGTAGAGAGTCCTTTAACTTCTTTGAGATCGGACGTGAAAAACGGCACGAGTCCCCATCTCGCAAGAAGCAGCTCGCGCTCTCCCGTTTCTCTGTTCTGCCGGATGATCGGCTGGTGAGTCGTTGGGGCTACGTTGTAGTCCGTGTCCGGCAAAGGCAGCGCATCGGGCAGCCGCGCGTGGAAATGCTCGGCTATCTTCTGCTTGTCGCTTCGCCTCACGTATCTTCCACACATGCTTAGACCTCACCGCAATCGGTACAGCTCAGCACATGCTGGGCAAATGCATCCCACTCTGGAATTCCCGCGAACGCAGAATTGTGCAAATCCATGAAGTCTTTCGGCTCTAAGAATTCGAAGTCTTCGGGCCTGGCTGTGCCGAACGCCCGCAGCAAAGCCGTGCCGCGTTCGCAGGGGGAGAAAACCTGCACCAACGGGTCCTGCGAAGAGAGGACACGAGCACCCATTCGACCTCCTCGACCATCGAGCGACCGCACAGACATTTTGACATATTCGCCTCTTCTTCGCCTATACTCAGCTGATGAAGGTCGCCGGATACGACCGCCGAACAGATTGGCCGAAACTCGGTCCGTCCATTCTGATTGCCACGGCGCTCATCGTCGCGATCCGAACTGCGAAGTGGGCAGCAAAGACAACTGACGCTCACTGTTCAGACGTAGACCAGGACTTAGATCGTGAAGTGAGCTTCGCAGGACGCACC
>CAXTRZ010000140.1:0-6616 GCA_964246715.1 uncultured Acidobacteriaceae bacterium
CCAGGCGGAGGAGGATGCCGAAGCGGGCGCGCATGGGGGAGGCGAGCAGGCCGGGACTGGTGGTGGCGGCGACGAAGGTGAAGGGCTTGATGTCGAGGATGAAGGTGCGGGCGGCGGGGCCGGAGCCGATCATGATGTCGAGCTTGTAGTCTTCGAGGGCGGTGTAGAGCTTTTACTTCAGGAAGTGATGTATTAGATGGACTTCGTCGAGGAAGAGGACCTGCTTGTCCTTGATGTTGGAGAGGATGGCGGTGAGGTCGCCCTGGATCATGAGGGCGGGGCCGCTGGTCTGCTGGAAGCCGACGTTGAGCTCATTGGCGATGATGGAGGCGAGGGTGGTCTTGCCAAGCCCCGGAGGGCCGAAGAGGAGGACGTGGTCGAGGGCCTCGCCGCGGGACTTTGCGGCTTCAAGCGCGATGGCGAGCTGCTCCTTGGCCTTGGACTGGCCGATGAACTCGGCGAGCCGGGTGGGCCGGAGTTTGAGCTCGAAGAGGGCGTCGTCGTCCAGCGTGGTGGCGGAGACGAGGCGTTCGGGATCGGTGACGTTAGACATGCCGACAGTCCACCCCTCCAAGCAAGTTCGTGACTCTTTCCAGGAGCGTCGGCAAATCGTTTTGCAGGATGTCCCATATGAGAACGTGGGAGACGCGATGGTAACGGTGGGCGAGGAAGTTGCGGAAGTCGATGACGCCCTGAATGTCCCCGAGTGCGAGTACCTCGGCGGGATGATGGATGCGGCATTGAGTCATGGCTTCCCCCATGATCTCGAATTTACGCTCGACCGCGTCCTGGACGAGGACGGAGGATGAAAACATCTGCTCGTCGAACCGAGAGGTATGGGAGAGAATGTCGTTTGCCGCATTGTGGATGTCGCAGAGGTATGCGGCGAAGCTACGCTGCATACAGGATCTCCTTCTGAGATGCTGCGTTACGAGCGATGATCGCGTTTGTAAGCGTGCCGTCGATGACAAGGTCGACGCTGTGGCCGAGAAGCGACGCAAGAGAACGCTGTAGAGAGAAGAAGTTGGGGGCAAAGCGGACGGAGTCTGGATTTGCGAACTCCACGATCATGTCAACGTCGCTGCGGGTGGGATCGAAGTCGTCGCGGACGGCGGAGCCGAAGACGGAGAGGGTGCGGACGTGATGTTGGCGGCAGAGCTCGGCGATCTTTTCGCGGTTTTCGGTGATGATCGGCTGCATGGGGAACGAGCTCTCCTTCTCCGTACGCTTGGGCAAAGTATATCGTGCGGGTGGAATGGAAAAGCCCTGCCGGGTGGGCAGGGCTTTGCTGGACTGTTGCCGGATGCGGAGTTAGGCGGCTACGGTCTCTGCGACCTGAATGGGGTCGATGGAGACGAAGCGGCCCTTCTGACCGCGGTCCTGGAAGCGGACGACGCCGGAGACCTTGGCGAAGAGGGTATCGTCCTTGCCGCGGCCGACATTGATGCCGGGCTTGAGCGGGGTGCCACGCTGGCGGACCAGGATGGAGCCGCCGCTGACAGTCTCGCCGCCGAAGCGCTTGACGCCCAGCCGTTGTGCATTGGAGTCGCGTCCATTTTTGGAAGACCCTAGACCTTTTTTGTGTGCCATCTCTGATTCCTTATGCGCGTGGGGCACTCAGACCCGGGCGCGGTGTGCGGCGAGCCGCTTGAAGTGGATTAGGCCGTAAAGCTCTTGCCGTTGACCAGGACCTCGTTGATCTTCACTTCCGTGAAGCTCTGACGGTGTCCCTGCATGCGCTTGTACTGCTTTTTGCGCTTGAACTTGAAGACCAGAATCTTCTCGCCGCGGCCTTCGCCAAGGACGGTTCCGGTGACCTTCGCGCCTTCAAGCGACTGCTCAAAGCTGCCCGCTTCCCCGCTCACGGCGAGAACTTCGCCGAACTCGACCGCGCCGTTGTCATGCGCGACCTTCTCAATCTTCAACACGTCGCCCGGAGCGACGCGATACTGCTTCCCGCCTGTGCGGATCACTGCATACATGGTGGAGCCCTCATACGCGGTGGCGGATCGGGCGTGATGCTTTGCTGCACGGCCCCGGATGCCCGCTTCCCAGCGCGTTCTTCCGTACTGGATGATGGTACTTTGCGGCAGACGGCACGCCGAAAGGCGCACAAATGCTGAACCTATGAAGTGTATCGTGTGCCGGGTGGCGGGTCAACTCAACCTAGGATCGGATGAGAACGAACCAAAGCGCACCCAGGTAAACCGCACTTGCGGTGAGCATAAGAATCGACCGCAGCGCACTGATCTGGATCAGGCGGCGCAGCCCTGCTGGTTCAAGACGCTGCCGGCGGGTGAAGCGATCATGAACCGGGCCTGCTACGAAGGCGCTGACCAGGATGACCGCCGTATTCAGGCTGAAGCCAACCAGCGCCGCAGAAAGGGAGAGCATGGGGGGACGCCAGAGGAGCAGCGCGCCGCTTGAGAAAAACAGGATGATGTGCGGCGCAGTGATGATCGGGTTCAGCTGCCGGAGGTACTCGCGATGAAGCGCGGCAAAGTCGTCCTCGTGCACTTTACGCCAAAGCGGATAGGCAAGGCGGTAGGTGTAGCAGTTGACGGCAGTGCAGAAGACGGTGGAGAAGAGCGCGGTGAGGAAGGCACCCGCAGCGATGCCTCCAGAGTGTCTTAGGAGATCCATTTGAGCAGGCGGATGACGCCCATGGAAGCGGGTTTGGAGTGAGCGGAGACGTCCTTGCGGGCGTGGATCTCCTTGCGCGCCGCGACGTAGTAGCGGAAGGCTTCCACCATCATCTGGTTGTTGGAGAGAGTGGGGGTCCAGCCCAGGCGGGCGCGGATGCGGTGCGTGTCGAAGATAAAATCCTCCGCGATCATGCGATAGTGATACGGGCCCAGCGGCGAAACTTTTAGATCATGCGCGAGCTTCATGACGAAGAGCGTGGGTGCCTTGGGAAGCTGGGCGACGCGGGCCTTGGTTCCCGCCGCATCAATTACAGCCTGATACACCTCCCGTAACGACGTGACGTGGTCAGACCCGATGTGGAAGAGGTCGGAGCCGGCATAGCCGAGCGTCTGGATGCAGGCGGTGGCGAGGTCCTGGGCGTAGATGAACTGATAGCGATTGCTCCCCGTCCCAACGACCCAGACGCGCTTGCCGTCCTCGATGAACTCGAAGAGGATGGCGAGGAGGCCGAGCCGGCCGCTGTCGATGATGGTGGGGCAGCGGATGGTGACGATCTCGAGGTCAGGGAAGGCGGCCAGAGCTCTTTCAGCCTCAAGTTTTGACTTGCCGTAGAGCTCGACCGGGGCGGGCGACTCGTCTTCGGCGACCTCGTGGCCGAGGTTTGAGGCCCAGAGGCAGTTCGAGCTGATGTTGACCAGCTTGCGGACGCCGGCGGCTCGGCAGGCCTCGGCGATGTTGCGGGTGCCATCGACGTTCGAGGTCCAGAGCTCTTCATCAGAGATGGTGTCATGCGCAAGCATCGCGGCGCAGTGCATGACGGAGAAGAAGTGTTCCTGGGCGAAGACTGTCTGCAACAGAGCTCTGTCGCGGATGTCGCCGCGGATGCTGGTCAGCTTGGCGTGGACGTCGGGGTCGGCAACCAGGTCGATGTTGGTGACAGCGCAGCCCTCGGTGAGGAGGCGGCGTTTGAGGATGCCCCCGAAGAAGCCGGAGCCTCCGGTGACGAGAATGTGCTTCATGCGTGTGCCTCGGCGAGCCTGCGGCGGCGGGTTGTGGCAGGCCGTTCGGCGGATTGAAAGAGGTAGACGGTCAGTACGGTGATGATAGGCTCCAGCGGATGGCGGAAGCGGGCCTGGACGGTGATGAAGTAGTAGATCAAGGGGAAGAGGGCGAAGGCCCAGAAGAAGAGCCATGCGCCGGGGATGCGGCGATGGAGGGCAAGGATCAGGCCGATGATGCCGCTAACGGAGAGGAAGGCGTAGTTGGCCTCGCGCGTCGCCTCAATGAGGACGGTCTTTTCGACCGGGTGCGGCACGCTAACCCAGAAGAAGAAGACCCGCAGCAGCGCGTGGCGCACGAAGAGGCCGGGGTCCTGCCGGATGAACTCTTTGGCGCGTTCGCCCTGCTGCTTGGAGAAGGCGACCTCGCCCAGCCGCTCGTAAAGCTGGAAGACGGGGTCTGCCTCGGCGAGCGGCAGGGTGCCGCCCCAGGGGAAGCCGGAGTTCGAGGGCAGAACGGACTCGTAAAGCTCCGCGCCGAAGTTGGCGCGGAGGGGGATGAAGGCATGGAAGACACGCTCGTTGCGCAGCATCCACGGGGTCATCACGGCGAGGCAGCAGACGGCTGCGAGGACGGCGTTCGTCAGAGCGCGTCCGACGTGGCGAGGGACTTGGGTCAGCTCCGGCCAGATCATCCACAGGCCGCATGCGGGCAAAAACGTCAGCAGCGAGCTATTAGTGAGCGCGATGACGCCCCACAGCAGGCCGAAGGTCAGCCAGCGGGGGCGGCTTTGCGGATCGGTCTCGGCCGGGTCGCCGATGGCGCGGACACGCAACGCCAGCACCAGTACCCAGGAAAAGAGGAAGGCCGTCAGCGCCATGTCCCAGACCCAGTGCACGGCATACTGCATGGCGGCGGGGTACAGCGCCCACAGCCAGCCGGACCACAGCGCGACCTTCAAGCCTTTCGCGTCGCGGCCGAAGCAGCGCCACGCGATCTCATATACGGCAGTCGCGGTCGCGGCGGAGAAGACGCTGTTGAGGGTGAGGATGATCCACGCGGACTTCAGCGTGTAGACACCGAAGAGCTTGAAGACGCCGGCCAGCAGCAGCGGGTACAGCGGCGGCGTCCAGGCCGTGGGTCCGGAGTGGCCGTTGAAGGGATCGGCAAAGCCATACCCGGTGGCGAGCGCACGGGCGATCCGGCCCATCTCCCACCCGAACTGAAAGTGGTCCAGGATGACGCGGATGCGGAAGGTATGGGCAAGCGTGATGTAGGCCACGCGAAGCAAAAAACCAGTCCAGAAGAGGCGCGCGGGCAGGCGGGAGGGGTCGTCGTCAGCGCGCATCCAGCGGAGGAGAGGCATCTTCAAGATGATAACGGCTGTGTCCTGCCGGACGGGGTGCTTCGCACCGTTCTCCTCGCCGGGGCGAGGCAAGATGCTGGGGCTTCGCGTTGCTCGGCATGTGCGTGCCGAACAACGTTCGGAGCTTTGCTGATGCCTTACCCCGAACGCCCCAAAGACCGCACGAAGTGCCGGGCGGAGCGCAGCGCCAGCGCCATGATGGTGAGGGCGGGATTGGCGGCCAGCGCCGCTGGAAAGGTGGAGTTGTCGCTGATCCACAGGTTGGGAATGTCATGGCTGCGGCCAAAGGCGTCGACCACGCTGGTCGCGGGATCGTTCCCCATACGGCAGGTGCCGATGGTGTGGGCCGAGCGCTCGAAGGTCCAGATGTCGGTGGCGCCCGCGGCCTGCCATGCGGCGGTCATCCGTTCTGCGCCATGCTCGGACATGCGCCGCTCGTTCTCCCCATAGCTGAAGTGGATGAGCGGCTTGGGGATGCCCAAGCCGTTGCGTGGGTCAACTTCGTCGGAGAGCTCGAGAAAGTTATGCTCATACGGCAGGCAGTCGCCGTTGATCCCGATCCCGGCGATGTGGTTGTACTGGTCGAGATAGTCGACGAGTGCGCGTCCCCACAGCCCGCGCCCGCGCGCTGCCTGCCGGGCGAAGGTGACGGGCACGACGCCCAGCGGCTGCACCAGATAGCCGCCCGCGAAGTCGGCGTCCTGGGGCCGCATCATCTCTTCAGTGATGAGCGAGGCGGGGAAGCCCTTGTTCATGCGCATCTCCGGTGCAAAGGTGCCCCAAACCTGCGTGGCAACGTGCGCCATGAAGTTGCGGCCCACCTGGCCGGAGGAGTTCGCAAGGCCGGTGTGCAGCAGCAGCCGCGGCGTCTCCACCGCGCCGGCACAGAGGAAGACCGCCTTGCATCGCTGACGAGTGTCTTCTCTTCTGCCTCCTGGGCCTCCGCTGCGATAAATGACAGCCTCTATCTGACCCTGCGCATTCAATTCAATCGCATGGGCGAAGCTGTTGGCGCGGATCTCCGCGCCCGCGGCCAGCGCGCGCGGCAGCCAGGTCACGTCCATGCTGCCTTTCGCGCCGTGGAAGATGCATCCCTGGTGGCAGAATCCGCAGCCCACGCAGGGCCGCCGTTCCGCATAGCCCGGCTGCGTATAACGCACGGAGACGGCTGCAATGGGAGCAGGGGCGGTCTTAATGCCGAGCGCCGCGAAGCCTTTCTGCATGGCCTGCGCGGGAGCGTTCAACGGGATGGGGCCCAGCGGGTACTTGCGCGCCGGGTCCCATGGATACGGACTTGGGCCGGAGACGCCCATGAACGTCTCAACCTCCTCATAGAACGGCACCAGGTCCGCATAGGTCAGCGGGAAATCCACCCCCACCCCGGAGTCCGCGGGCAGCTTCAGGTCGCGCTCATCAGCGCGAGGAGCGTACGCCCCCCAGTGCAGCATGGACCCGCCCACGCCCGTGCCGCTGTTGTTGCCCCCGAAGGCCGTCGGCGTCTCGCCCGCGCTGATGCGCGCATCCAGCCAGTAAAGCTCGGACATCTTCACTTCGTCGGCGGCGTACTCCTCGGCCGGATTCCACCCCCCTCCCGCCGCCAGCGCC
>CAXTRZ010000141.1:0-6544 GCA_964246715.1 uncultured Acidobacteriaceae bacterium
CCCAGAAGAAGTTTGAGCCGCGCAAGAGCCAGATCGAGGCGCTCGGAGCCGAGGTCGACTCGCTCAAGAAGAACCTGCCGGCCAACCTGCCCGACGCCGAGCGTGCTACCCGCCTGCAGCAGATCGACACCAAGGAGAAGCAGCTGAACCTCGACGTGGAGAGCGCGACAACCGCGTACAACACCGAGCTTCAGGAGGCTCTCTCCAAGGTTGCCGCCAAGCTCGCCGGCACCATGCGCGACTACGCCGCGGCCAACGGCTACACCCTGCTGCTGGACGTCTCCAACCAATCCTCGAACGTCCTGTGGACGCTGCCCTCGGCGCACTCGGACATCTCCCAGGCCGTCGTGGATGCGTACAATAAGTCCTCGGGCATCGCTGCCCCGCCTCCGCCGGCCCCCAGCTCCAGGCCCGCCAGCACTCCGGCTCGTCCTGCCGCTGCCAAGCCTGCTGGTCCGGCCAAGTAAACCGCAGTACAAAGAGAACGCGGGAGCGGCTCGGCTGAGTCGCTCCCGCTTTTGTTTGCCTGCCTGACGCTGAGGTTAGTCTTCGCCGACCTTCAACACAGCCAGGAAGGCCTCCTGCGGAATATCCACCTTGCCGATCCGCTTCATCCGCTTCTTGCCTTCTTTTTGCTTGTCCAGCAGCTTGCGCTTGCGGCTGATGTCGCCGCCGTAGCACTTGGCGATGACGTTCTTGCGGATGGCCGTAACCGTCTCCCGCGCAATGATCTTCGAGCCGATCGCCGCCTGGATCGCGACCTCAAACATCTGCCGCGGGATCAGTTCGCGCATCTTGCTCACCAGCGCCTTGCCCCGGTCATACGCAAAGTCGCGGTGCACAATGATGGAGAGCGCGTCCACCGGCTCGCCGCCAATGAGGATGTCCATCTTCACCATGGGCGAGTTCCACATGCCCGCCAGCGCATAGTCGAGCGAGGCGTAGCCCCGGCTCACCGTCTTTAGCTTGTCGTAAAAGTCCAGCACAATCTCGTTCAGCGGAAGCTCGTAGGTGATGAGCACGCGCGTGTCCGAGACATACTCCATGTTCTTCTGCCGCCCCCGCTTGTCCTCAACCAGCTTCAGGATGCCGCCCACGTACTCCTCGTTGGTCAGGATCTTGGCGATGATAACCGGCTCTTCAATGGTCTCGATCTCGGTCGGGTCTGGCCAGCGCGAGGGATTGTCCACCTCCAGCACGCTGCCGGCGGTCATGGTGATCTGGTAGCGCACGCCGGGGGCGGTGGTAATCAGGTCCAAGTCGTACTCGCGCTCCAACCGCTCCTGGATGATCTCCAGATGCAGCAGGCCAAGAAAGCCGCAGCGGAAGCCAAAGCCCAGGGCGACGGAGCTCTCCGGCTCAAACGAGAACGAGGCATCGTTCAACCGCAGCTTTTCAAGCGCATCGCGCAACATGCCGTGCGCGTGCGAATCCACCGTATACAGCCCGGCGAAGACCATGCTCTTGATGTCTTCAAAGCCCGGCAACGCCTCCGCGCAGGGCCGCGCGACCTCGGTGATGGTGTCTCCCACCTTGGTGTCCGCGACGTTCTTAATCGTCGCGACAAAGAACCCGACTTCGCCCGCGGAGAGCTCGTCCAGCGCAACCGGCTTGGGCGTCATCACCCCCATGCTCTCCACGTCGAACTGGCGGCCGTTGGACATGATCTTAATCTTCATGCCCTTCTTCAGCCGGCCGTTGATGATGCGGGCCAGCACAATGACCCCGCGGTAAGCGTCGAACCAGGAGTCGAAGATCAGCGCCTGCAGCGGCGCCTCAGGGTCGCCTGCCGGCGGCGGAAGCAGCGTCACCACCGCCTCCAGAATCTTCTCGACGTTCAACCCGGTCTTGGCGCTGACAGCGACGGCATCATCCGCGGGCAGCCCGACGGACTTCTCAATCATCTCCTTGGTCCGCTCAATGTCAGCCGAAGGCAGGTCGATCTTGTTGATGATGGGGATGATCTCAAGCCCGTTCGAGATCGCTAGATACGCATTCGCCAGCGTCTGCGCCTCCACGCCTTGCGACGCATCCACCACCAGCAGCGCGCCCTCGCAGCTTGCCAGCGAGCGCGAAACCTCATAGCTGAAGTCCACATGGCCGGGCGTGTCGATCAGATTGAGCTGGTACGTCTCGCCATCCTGCGCGGTGTACATCATGCGCACGGTGTGGGCCTTGATGGTGATCCCGCGTTCGCGCTCCAGATCCATCGCGTCCAGCACCTGCGCCTGCATCTCGCGCGAGCTCAAGCTGCCGGTCATCTCCAGCAGCCGGTCGCTCAGCGTGCTCTTTCCATGGTCGATATGCGCGATGATCGCGAAGTTGCGTATGTGATCCAGATCCATGCCGTTGTCTTGAACGAGCCCTCAAACCCGATGCTACCACCGCAGCCAGACGCCTGTTTGCCCGGCACAAGACCACGCAGAACCACACTGGCAAGCCCGTCCCAAACTCAACGGCGACATCATCCGTCTTACAATCAGATGTGGCTGAACTATAGCGGCGCGCCTGAGCCTGCGGCGTATCCTCCACGCAATCCAGAACGGGAGCCAGACCGACCCTTGATGACCTTTCCCCGGATGACTCCACGTCTCTGCACCTTCACGCGCCGCCTTGCGCTGATCTGTCTCTGTGCTCCGCTGGTCCTGCTCGCGGGCTGCCCGGATGACACTGCAACCGGTTCGCCCGGGACCTTTCCCGCGCAGGCCACCGCCCCGACTGTGCAAGCCATGCCGGCGCCCGGCCAGAAAACAACCGCCACGACGACACCCACGCCGCAAATTCAATCCATCACCCCCTCCATCTCCGCGCAGATTCCGTCGCAACTCTCGCAAAAGGCCCAGCAGGTGGTCGCCAAGGCGCAGGCCAGTTACGACTCCGGCGTCGCAAACTATCGCGCGGGACGCCTCGATGCAGCGCGGCAGGACTTCGATTACGCCGTGGACACCATGCTCTCGAGCGGCCTGGACCTTAAAGGAGACTCCGATCTCGCCGACCAGTTTGAGCGCCTGCTCAGCGCCATCAACACCTTGGAGCTGGCCGCGCTGAAGCAGGGTAACGGCCTGACGCCGAAGCTCGAGGCCGCACCGCTCGATACGGCGGAGGACCTAACCTTCGCGCCCAACCCGGAGCTCGTCGCTAAGTTGAGAACGGAGTTGAACGTTACCTCTGACCTCCCGCTTGTGATCAACGATCAGGTCGCCGGGTACATTGGCGTCTTCTCCGGCTCCAACAGCTTCCGCGCGCACATGGCCGCGTCCCTGCAGCGCGTGGGCAAGTATCGCGGGCTCATCCAAAGTGTGCTGAAGGAAGAGGGCGTGCCGCAGGACCTCATCTACCTCGCCGTGGCCGAGTCCGGCTTCCAGCCGCAGGTCGTCAACGCAAGATCTGGCGCGGGTGGCATGTGGCAGTTCATGGTCCGTGACGGAGCCGAGTACGGCCTCTCACGCAATGGCAACTACGACTACCGCTTCGACCCTGAAAAAGCGACTCGCGCCTACGCCAAGTACATCAAGAAACTCTACGGAATGTTCGGCGACTGGTATCTCGCCATGGCCGCATACGATTGGGGTCCCGGAAGCGTGCAGCGCGCCGTGCAGCGCACCGGCTACGCCGACTACTGGGAGCTGCGCAGCCGTAACGCCATGCCCGCGGAGACGCGCGCCTACGTGCCGCAGATCCTTGCCGCGGTCATCATGGCCAAGAACCCGGAGCGCTACGGCCTCGACAAGCTCGTGCCCAGCCCCGCCGTGATCTATGACACCGTCGCCACCAACTACGCCATTGACGTGCGCCTGGTGGCGGATGTCACCGGCGTCTCCGCGCAGGAGATCGTCGCGCTGAACCCGGCTCTGCTGCGCCTCACCACGCCGCGCGATGTCAGCTTCGACCTGCACCTTCCGCCCGGCACCAAGCAGCTTTATACGGAGCGCCTCAAGGACATCCCGGAGGATCGCCGCGCAAGCTGGCGCTTCCACATCGTCAAGCCGGGCGAGACCGTGGACAGCATCGCCACCACGCTGCATGCACGCGCCGCCGACATCATAGACACTAACGGCATCACCCAGGCTGACCCCATGGCGGTCGATGACGAGCTCGTTATCCCGATTCAGAACGCCGCATCCGTGACGCATCCTTCGCGCTACACGCTGCGCCGCGGCGATACGCTGATCACCGTGGCCGACAGCTTCAACGTCACCGTCGAAGAGCTGCGCCGCTGGAACAAGCTCTCTAGCTCAAGCGTTCGTCCGGGCCGCACCTTGTTCGTCGCGGAACCCCTTCGGCTTGGCCCATCGTCGCGTGCCAGAGGACGCGGACGCAACGGTCGCGGCGGCGGTTCGACGCGCGGCAAACGCGGCGCTGCAGCCTCCTCGCGTTCTTCGTCGCGCGGCTCATCCCGCGGTGCTGCAAAGGGCGCATCGAAGTCCTCCGGCCGCGCCTCTGCATCGTCCTCGCATGGCTCGTCTCACGCGAAGAGCTCGCATAAGAAACGTTAGGGCTGGCATAAGAGTTACATCGCAAAAAAGATCCTTGCACTGGATGGCGCATGGATGCATCCTGTTGCTATCATTCGGGCCGCGACATGATGACGCAAACTGTGTTTCGATGAACGTGCATCAGACAGATAAGTAGAGCCACTCGTACAGAATCAAGGGGACACCATGAAGCACGAAAATCATCTCGAAGAAACGATCAAGCTTCACGCTGCGGCCAGCGAGGACACGGACCATGAGGATGAGACTCGCCCTGACACGATTGATGAAGACGATGAGGACGATGAAGAGGAGGAGACGACGCTGAGCTCCAGCGAGGCCGGCGGCGACAGCGCGCTCCTCGCTCCCGAAGTCGATCTTGAAGGCGAAGACATCGACGACGAAGAAGACGAGATCGATGAGGACGAAGACGAGGCGGAGGACGAAGACGACGACCTCGCCGGCGAGAACGATGACGAGGATGACACCACCTCCACCCGCCACAACACCCACGCGGAAGACGCTGCACTCCGCGCCAAACCCGGCACGCCGGTTGCTCCCTATGAACCACCCACAAAAGAGTCCTCCTTGCCTGAAAAGAACCCCGCAGAAACAGATGTGAGCGCCGTGCTCTCATCGCTCAAGCCCGCTAAGTCCGCGGCGAAGAAAGCGGCGCCCGCAAAGAAGGCTCCGGCAAAAAAGATCGCCGCCAAAAAGACCGCGGCAACGAAGGCGCCGGTCAAGGAAGCTCCCGCAAAGAAGACTCCAGCCAAGAAGACACCGGCAAAAGAGTCTCCAGCCAAGAAACTGCCGGCAATTCCCGCAAAGAAAGTCCCTACTAAAAAGGTTCCAGCCAAAAAGATTCCAGCGAAGAAGACGGTCGCCAAAAAAGCGCCCGCAAAGGCGCCTGCTAAAAAGGGCGCCTCCCTTTCGCTTTCAGCATCTGCCGCGAAGAAGTCGAGTGCTCTGCGCGGTAGCAAGACGGCCCCCAAAAAGGCCGCCGGCAACAAGAGCACCAGCACCAAAAAACCCATAACGAGAGGTACCACCTTGGCAACGAAGAAAGCTGCAGCACCCGCAAAGAAAGCCCCGGCGAAGAAGGCTGTCGCGAAGAAGGCCGTCGCGAAGAAAGTTGTCGCGAAGAAGGCAGTGGCTAAGAAGGCAGTCGCCAAAAAAGCGCCGGCCAAGAAGACCGCTGCAAAGAAGACCGCTGCAAAGAAGTCCTAAGCTGTCCTAAGCTGTAAGGCAACGCAACAAACTCGTAGTCCAGGCAAGCAAAGAGGCCCGGTCTCTCCTCAGAGTCCGGGCCTTTCTGCGTCTTCCTTCTTGTCTCGTGCCGAACGACGTTCGGACCCTTGCATTTCGCGTCACCGCGACAACAAAGACCGCACGAAGTGCTACTTCTTGGCCTCGGCGATCGCGGCCAGCACCTCATCGCTGTGGCTGGCGATCTGCTTGACCTCCCACATCTTCAGCACCTTGCCGTCAGGCCCAATCAGAAACGTATCGCGCTTCGCGTAGGAGACCGGCCCCATCGTCGCAATCGGCACGCCGTAGGCATCGATGACCTTGTGCTCGGGGTCAGCCAGCAGCTTGAAGTTCAGCCCGTCCTTGGTGCAGAACGCCTTATGGCTCTCGACCGTATCCAGACTGACGCCCAGCACCACGGCATTGGCCGCGGCGTACTTGTCCTTATCGCGCTCAAAGTTGTGCGCCTCCAGCGTGCATCCGCTGGTCTGGTCCTTGGGGTAGAAGTAAAGCACCACGAACTTGCCCTTGTAATCCTTCAGGCTCACCATCGTATCCGTCTGCGAGGGCAGCGTGAATCCGGGAGCCACCGCGCCTGGCTGCAGCGGATTGTCCGCCGCCGCATAGGCATGGGCCTTGGCCCCAATGACTCCGGCCGCAACCGCTCCAGCAAACATCAAACTCCAAATCGCCTTCCGCATAACGTCCTCTTTCCTGGAAATGAACTCATGGCTCTTATGCCGGCAAAGAGCGCAACATGATTTTACGCCTCGCCGGTAAACTCAACTGGATTTATCCGCGTTCGCGGCCAACAATGGCGATTC
>CAXTRZ010000142.1:0-6542 GCA_964246715.1 uncultured Acidobacteriaceae bacterium
ATCACATGGAGTGCCCGACAACTGCTACCCGTTGGTACCAAACGCCCGGCTATTCTGAACGACGGCCTCGATCACATCCATCCCGCCGTACTTTCCTTCAAGTTGGCAATGCTTGCCAACGCGCTGTGGCCGCAACCGTTGTCTCCACGCTGGAACTCGGCGTCGGCTCAATCCGTTACGAGGAGTCTGCTTACGCCCGCAAGATGTAGACCTGCTAGTGAATGGTCTTCGCTATCGGGATTAAAAGAACGCACTAAATACCGTCGGCAGAGGCGCCATACATTCCAGACAGTGACAACCCAAGCGCGAGAAGGTACGTGCTGTGCTGGGCGCGATGGGTGATAATCTGGCTGATCCCTTGATTGCGGAAGTATGTGAACCGTTCACTCGAAAAGTATGTTCGGGCTGCCCGGAGGAGTTAAGGTTCGCTTGCTCCCGGTCAGGAGCACTGCTTGAAGACGAGGCCGGGTGGAACGATGCTTGACTGTCTCTATCGTGTATGTGTGCTGCGGGCCTTGCGGAGAGAATGTGGACAAGTTGGCGCGCGAAATGATCGTGTCGCAGATGGATGAGCTGATCTAAGACGCAAGACCAATCGAGCTTTGCGGATGGGGCACAGGGATAACTATTGCCTATCCTAACGTAGGCATAGTGGTGTCTACGCCTGCGCGGATGCCAGTGGGCCAGCGACTGGTGATGGTCTTGATCCGGGTATAAAAGCGGACACCCTCTGGGCCGTAGACGCTGTGGTCGCCAAAGAGCGAGCGCTTCCAACCACCGAAGCTATGGAAGGCCATAGGCACGGGGATCGGTACATTGATCCCAACCATACCGGCCTGCACGCGGTAGGCGAAGTCGCGGGCGGTATCGCCGTCGCGGGTGAAGATGCTGGTGCCGTTGCCGAACTCGTGGTCGTTGATGAGCGCAAGGGCCGTCTCAAAGTTGCTGGCTCGGACGATGCCCAGGACGGGCCCGAAGATCTCCTCGCGGTAGATCTTCATCTCCGGCCTGACGTGGTCGAAGAGGCAGGCGCCGAGAAAGAAGCCGTCGCCATGGGGCAATGCTGCGGTGCGTCCATCGATGACGAGTTCCGCGCCCTCGCTCTGGCCGGTGGCGAGGTAGCCCGAAACCTTCTCCAGGTGAGTTTTGGTCACAAGCGGGCCCACGTCCACGGCGCTGCCAGGCTGGTCCTCTGCGCCATCGCCGATCTTGAGCTTGCCGATACGCTCCTCCAGCCGGCCAAGCAGCGCATCCGCCGTCTGGGTACCCACCGTGACCGCAACCGAGATGGCCATGCAGCGCTCCCCGGCCGAGCCGTAGGCTGCGCCGACCAGCGCGTCCGCCGCCTGATCCATGTCCGCGTCTGGCATAACAATCATGTGGTTCTTGGCACCGCCGAGCGCCTGCACGCGCTTGCCGGCCTTCGTCCCTTGCGTGTACACGTACTCCGCTATGGGCGTAGAGCCGACAAAGCTGACGGCTTGGATTTTTTTGTGCTGGAGAATGGCGTCCACAGCAGATTTATCACCATGCACCACGTTGAAGACGCCATCGGGCAGACCGGCCTCCTTCAGCATCTCCGCCAGCAGGATGGAAACGCTGGGATTGCGCTCGCTGGGCTTCAGCACAAAGGTATTGCCGCAGGCTAACGCGATCGGAAACATCCACATGGGCACCATAGCGGGGAAGTTGAACGGCGTGATGCCGGCGACGACGCCGAGCGGTTGGCGCAGGCTCCAGGAGTCGATACCGGCGCCGACCTGCTCAGTGTACTCGCCCTTGAGCAGCTGCGGGATGCCGGTGGCGAACTCGACGACTTCCAGGCCGCGCGTGCACTCGCCGCGTGCGTCGGAGTTGACCTTGCCATGCTCGCTGGTGAGCTTGGCGGCGACCTCGTCCAACCGCTGCTCGAAGAGCTCTCGGAAGCGGAAGAGGACGCGGGCGCGGCGGAGCGGAGGCTGTGTGGACCAGGAGGGAAAGGCCTCTGCCGCTGCCTGAACGGCGGCATCGACTTCGGCGTCTGTTGCTAACGGGACGCGCGCCTGCACGCGCCCGGTGGCAGGCTGGAAGATGTCGCCAAAGCGACCTGAGGCGCCGGCGACCGGAGCGCCAGCGATCCAGTGCGAAAGTTCGCGAATAGCCTGGGGTGAGTCTACTGAGACTTCAGACGGGTAGACAAAGGTGGATGCGGTAGACATGAAGTTAACCTCCAAACGCCCACCACACGCAGCGGCGACGTAAGAAAAGTATGGTATCAGTCCGGCTTGTTCGATGGCTCGGCGGTTAGTACTGGAGCTCGTGGAAGGCCGGCCAGGTCAGCGTGCCGTCCTTGCGGATGTAATACATGAAGAGCTTCTTGTCCTTCGTAGTCGCGGAGCTTGCGCGAACGGCGACGATGATGCCGGTGCCGAAGGTGCCGGATCCATCAGTACGGGAGATGTCCACGTGGTGCGAGAGGATGGGGCCGTCCACCGGGCTTTCCTTGGTCCAGTCCTCAGTAAAGCGGTCGACGGTATAGTCCTTGTGCCTGGCGGCATGCTGCTGCCAGTCGTCGTCGTTGGTGTAGATGGCGAAGGCCTTGTTGTAGTCCTTGGCCTCTAGCGCCTGGAAGAAGGTGTTGACCTTGTGCTCGGCGGGCAGGTTGGAGAAGGCCCAACCATGGCCGAAGAGGTATCCCGCCAGCGTCAAGAGCATGAGGAAGACGACGAGGGCGAAGCCGCCGATGAGCAGCCCTTTTTTGTTCTTTTCGGCGCGTTCGTCATAGGTGGGAGCGTTAAGCAGCGTCATGATTCAGCCCGTCCTTTTCCAGTCATGCATCTGGTTAGACACCATCTTCGCAGAGAAGGGTACCGCAGGCGCTAAAAGCGTGGGCCGGAATCGTCTTCGGCCACCAGGAAGGCGTTGCGGACAAGCTCGCACTCGGCGGCGACGTCCGGGTCGGAGCCGAGCAGGTACACGGAGACCACGTCAAAGCGGGTGGGAATTGTCAGGCGCTCACCGCGCGGGAGAGTGCGCTTATAAGCGCGGGCCATGCGCCGCAGCATGCGCTTCTTCTGGTCGTCGACGGCGGCCTCAGCGGGGGCGAAGTCGCGCCTGGTGCGGGTCTTTACTTCCACAAAGCAGAGCGTGGTCCCGTCCCAGCCGATGAGGTCAAGGTCGCCGCGAAGTTCGGGCGAGCGCCAGCGCCGCTCGACAAAGAGATAGCCCTGACGGCGGAGGAAGAAGAGCGCCTCCAGTTCCCCGCGTTCGCCTGTAAGCAGATGACGAGGCTTCTTCGGGGAATGGTCAAGGCGAGCGGAGAGACGCTGCAAGCGAAGGATGGTCCAGCGTTGGGCGGCCAGACGCCAGCCATGCAGGCGAGATGGCGCGGAGACGGTCATCGTCCCCACCGCTGATTTACTAGAAGCGCTGCACAGAAGATATTCGCTTCATCGCGCAGGCGTGTACGCTTCCAAGTCAGAAAAGCCGTTTGAACCGAGTCCACTAAATTCAGAGCCTCTACCCTAGTGTAAGTCTGCGTGAGATCGTAATCTGCAGCATGCCGGTCCGCCTGAAGGCTCAATGTGCTTGCAATGAGCTGCGGGTCTGTCGAGTAGCCCTGCGGCTGTAAGGCCATCGGGATCGCCGGAGAACGCCCGATCAGCGACTTGCAAATCTGCTTCATCTCACCGTGAGCGAAAGCCCGGACCACTTGTTGCGAGAGGTCCACCGGCATCTTCAGTGTCAGTCGTTTTGCCGCATCCTGAACAAGGAGGTGAAACAGAGCATAGTGCGCGGTGGAAATCGATCGCCGCAGATTGGCTTGCTTAGGCTTCCTTGCTCCCAAGTGGGCCATCTCGCGCGCCTGCTGGAGTAGATCTTCCGCCAGTGCCATCGTTGCTTATCGGGCATCCTCAAACTTCAAAGAATGAAACTTTCCCAGACCAAGGCCAGAATGTTAAACTGCAGCTTCATCGATATCGAGCTAAGCTTGCGGATTGACTTTGGCGTGGTCGGTCGACGTTTGGAAACTGAAAAGACGAGCTTGACTGCCGGCTCTCCGATCCATTCCAGCTTCTGCTGCAGCCGCTTGAACTTCTCCCCATAGGGGATTCAACTCCGCATTTTCTCCCGGATCAGGCTTTCTTCATTGAATTGGGCTGGCATGGTTCCCATGACGAGACGATACGCCCTCCGCCACCGTTTCCAACACCCGTTGCCTCCTCCTCCGCACTCTGCGATACTTAACCGTGCCCATCAAGGCCCATCCAACAACACATCTTAAGAGGTCGCGAATATGTCTGCAAAGTACATCTTTGTAACCGGCGGCGTCGTGTCTTCGCTCGGCAAGGGCCTCGCGGCAGCGTCCATCGGCTGCCTGCTGGAGGCGCGCGGCATCAAGGTCAACCTCATGAAGTTTGACCCATATCTCAACGTCGACCCTGGCACCATGAGCCCCTTCCAGCACGGCGAGGTCTTCGTCACCGACGACGGCGCCGAGACCGACCTCGATCTAGGCCACTACGAACGCTTTACCCACGCCAGACTGACGCGCGACAACAACCTTACCACTGGTCGCATCTACGAACAGATCATCACCAAGGAGCGTCGCGGCGACTACCTGGGCAAGACCGTGCAGGTCATCCCGCACGTCACCAACGAGATCAAGAACGCCATGCGCAAGGTGGCCGCGGACTGTGAGGTCGCTATCGTCGAGATCGGCGGTACGGTCGGCGATATTGAGTCGCTGCCGTTTCTCGAGGCCATTCGCCAGATGCGCCAGGAGCTTGGCCGCGAGAACACCTGCTTCGCGCACATGACGCTGGTTCCGTGGATCGCCGCCGCGCAGGAGCTGAAGACCAAACCCACGCAGCACTCCGTCAAGGAGATGCTGTCCATCGGCATCCAGCCGGACATCCTGCTCTGCCGCAGCGACCGCAACGTGCCGCGCGACATGACCAGCAAGATTGCCGCCTTCTGCAACGTGGAGGAGAAGGCCGTCATCATCGCCCGTGACGTACCCTCTATCTACGAGGTCCCGCTGAACCTGGCCGAGCAGCACGTCGATGACCTCATCCTGAAGTATCTGCACATTGAATTTAAGGCTCCCGACCTAACCAAGTGGCAGGACATCATCCAGCGCGCCTACAACCCGCGCGATGAGGTCTCCATCGCTATCGTGGGCAAATACGTGGAGTATGAGGACAGTTACAAATCATTGAAGGAGGCGTTGGTTCATGGTGCGCTAGCGCACCGGTTGAAGCTGCAGGTGACGTGGATTGAGGCCGAGGGCCTGGAAGCCAAGGACGCGAACGGCGCACCCACCTATGAGGCGCAGCTCAAAGGCTTTGACGGCATCCTCGTCCCCGGCGGCTTCGGCAAGCGCGGCATTGAGGGCATGCTGAACGCCATCCGCTATGCCCGCGAGAATGAGATTCCGTATTTCGGCATCTGCCTCGGCATGCAGACGGCATGCATTGAATACGCGCGCAACGTCTGCGGCCTGGAGCGCGCCAACTCCGGCGAGTTCGACCCCGGCACACCGCATCGCATCATCTACAAGCTGCGCGAGCTCACCGGCGTCGAGGAGATGGGCGGCACCATGCGACTGGGCGCGTGGCAGTGCGTGCTGGAGAAGGACTCGCTTGCCTATAAGGCCTACGCCTCAACCGAGATCAGCGAGCGTCACCGCCACCGGTACGAGTTCAACCGCGAGTACGAGGCCGTGCTCACCGGCGCGGGACTTCGCTTGACCGGAACTACGCCGGACGCGACCTACGTTGAGATTGTGGAGATTCCCACGCACCCGTTTTTCCTCGGCTGCCAGTTCCACCCCGAATTCAAGTCCAAGCCCCTTGAGCCGCATCCGCTCTTCCGCGACTTCGTCGGCGCCAGCTACAAGAACCGCAACGCACGCGCGAGCAGTCACATCATTGAAGCCTCGACTCCGCATGAGGCTGTTCCCGCAGCCAAGGCGTAGCTCCTAGCGGTAAGAGAACTGAGCCTTTCGCCTTTCGGCCAATGCTTTGTCGAAAGTCACAAGGGCCAGGTTCGCAGCCTGCGCAAAGGCTGTCAGGTAGGAGCCTGCCCAGTCGTTTGGCGGTGCCGTCTCCAGATTCGCAAGCCGGCGGAAGCTTATTTCGACCGAGGCGGCTCAGCCGCGGAGCGGGCAAAGCCCTCAACCAGGAACTGATCATAGATCAGCCATGCTTGCGCCTGAGTCGTGATGCTTTCCCATCACTGCCTGCTGCGTTGGCAATCGAAGCAAACCTAGTTGTGTGAATCGACAGAAGACGATCTTCTGCTCTTCGCGCAACAAGGTAACCACTTCACAGCCTGCTCATGTTGGACATGAGCCGCACTGACAAGCGCAATCAGCACGTTGATGTCAGCGAAAACCGATGAGGTCATAAATTTTTGATTGTCCAAGTTCAAAGAACCCAGCTGCACCGATGCAACGAGCGGAATTTTAGGCGCTGCTTCCTGGGAGCTTCCTGTTCCTGCAAAACAACGTCGACACCCCGCAGAACCAGTTCTTTGACCGTGCTGCCCTCGGAGGCAGC
>CAXTRZ010000143.1:0-5339 GCA_964246715.1 uncultured Acidobacteriaceae bacterium
GGCAGGGTTCCAGACCCAAAATCACAAGTCGAGCAGATCACGATTGCCCTGATTTACAAGTTCATGGACGATATGGACGCCGAGTCTGAAGAGATGGGCGGCCAGCGCAAGTTCTTTGCAAACGGCTTTTCTCGCTATGGCTGGGCCAAGCTGATGAACCCTGGGCTCGGCGGCCACGAAATGCTTGGCCTCTACGGAGAGGGCATTGCCAAGATGCCGGAAAATCCCGGCATTCCGTCACTGTTTCGCGACATCTTCAAGAACGCATACTTGCCGTATCGCGATCCGGAAACGCTAAAAGCTTTCCTCAAGATCATCGACGAGTTCAGCTACGACCACAGCGAACGCTTGGGTGACGCGTTCGAGTATCTGCTCAGCGTTCTCGGCTCCCAGGGCGATGCGGGGCAGTTCCGGACGCCGCGCCACATCATCGACTTCATGGTCGACATCATGGACCCGAAGAAGACCGAGACAGTGCTGGACCCGGCCTGCGGGACTGCCGGTTTCCTGATCTCGTCGTACAAGCACATCCTGAAGGCGAACCTTGACGACAAGGGCCAGAGCACCCTGACTCCTGACGAGCGAGGCCGGCTGGCGAAGAACATCTCCGGCTACGACATCTCCCCGGATATGGTGCGCCTGTCTCTCGTTAACCTCTACCTGCATGGCTTCACGGACCCGCACATCTACGAATACGACACGCTGACGTCCGAGGACCGCTGGAACCAGTTCGCGGACGTGATCATGGCGAACCCGCCGTTCATGTCACCGAAGGGCGGGATCAAACCGCACAAGCGGTTCTCGGTGCAGAGCAAGCGCAGCGAGGTTCTGTTCGTCGACTACATGGCCGAACACCTGACGCCGAATGGCCGCGCCGCGATTATCGTGCCCGAAGGCATCATCTTTCAGAGCCAGGGCTCGTACACCGAGCTACGCCGAATGCTCGTCGAGAACAGCCTAGTGGCAGTGATCTCGCTGCCTGGCGGGGTTTTCAATCCGTACTCAAGCGTCAAGACTTCGATACTTGTTCTGGACAAATCGCTTGCTCGCGTGGCTGACTCGATTGCTTTCTTTAGGGTGGAGCACGATGGCTATACTCTCGGGGCCCAGCGTCGGGCTACGCAACAGAGCGACTTTCCTCAGATCAGAGCCGATCTCATCTCCTACTTCGCCAGATTGAAGAGCGGGCAGCCTGTAGATCAGGAATTGCTAGGTACGGGGCTGCTTGTGTCGAAGACTTTGATCAAAGGCAATCGTGATTCAAGCCTTAGCGGCGAGCGCTACAGGGAGACCGAAGCGAAACAACATCGTTTCCCGCTTGTAAGGATCGTAGACGTCTGCACTATCAATCCACCGAAAAGCGAGATCGCGGGCCTAGCGACGGACACCCTTGTTTCCTTCGTTCCCATGGCCGACCTCAACGGAAACAGAATTACGTTTCGTCCCGAGACGGAAAAGCAGATATCCGACGTTTCGACCAGTTACACGTATTTCAAGAACGAAGACGTGCTGCTGGCGAAAGTCACACCTTGCTTTGAGAACGGAAAAGCTGGAATCGCAAGAAACCTTGTTAATGGAATAGGGTTTGGATCAAGCGAATTCTATGTGCTTCGAGCTAGTGACCGAGTTCTTCCTGAATGGCTGTATTTTTGCCTGAAGCACCAGGCGTTTAGAGATCGAGCCATCACTCAGATGACGGGCACGGGGGGTCTTCAACGCGTTCCTCGCAGCTTCCTGGAAAACTTCGTAATCCCCTTGCCGCCCACTTCCATACAGAAGGAGATAGTCGGTGAAATAGACGGATATCAACAAGTCATCGACGGGGCCGGAGCTGTCATCGCTAGATACCGCCCACACATACCTGTTGATCCAGATTGGCCAGCACTCAAGCTGGGTGAGATTTGCTCGTTCAAGAACGGACTCAACTTCAACAGAAACTCGTCCGGACACAAGATAAAGATCATAGGTGTTAGCGACTTCCAATCCAACCTCTACGCGCCAGTCGATAATTTGAGCGAAGTGTTTCTCGAAGGCGCGATAGCCGATGATTATCTGGTCAGGGCAGGCGACATCCTGTTTGTCCGTTCCAACGGCAATCCCGATCTGGTGGGACGTTCCGTAATAGTTCCAGAAACAAGCGAGCCGATATCATTTTCAGGTTTCACCATCAGAGCGCGATTTGATGATTCGCGTGCACTTCCTCTGTTCTACGCGCACCTGTTCAAATCGCGCGACTTCGCCGAGATGATCAAAAAGGTAGGGCAGGGCGCCAACATTCGAAACCTATCTCAAGCAATACTCAGCGAGCTGGTGGTTCCAGTCCCGCCCCTTGAAGAGCAGGAAAGGATTGTGACCGAACTTGAGGCTGAGCAAGCCCTGGTGGCCGGCAATCACAAGCTAATTTCACTTCTGGAGAACCGAATACAGTCGACCTTGGCACGAGTTTGGGGAGAGGAGGTCGCAGCTTTGCCCGCTGCCTGACAAATGGAAGAAGCAAACGAGCTAGCCTACTACCTTCCAATCTCTTTCAAGACTGCGGCCGAACAGCAGTACGTTGATTTTCTATGGGACGCATTTCGGACCAACTACGAACATGGCAAGCACCAGTTTGCGTTTCTGGCTTACCACATGCTCACCATGTGCTTCGTGTATTTCAACGTCTGGCAGATCAAGAGGGGGGCGGCTAAGGATTTCGAGCACGCGATGATCGGCTTCAGCAAGGAAACGGAGAGTAAACTCCTTGAGGCTTCCTCACCATTCGCTTTCAGCGTCGTCAACGAGAGCACGATTCTGCGATTCCTGAAGTTGATCGACTGCGACAACGCGAAGATCGGCACGTACGCCAAGCTTGTGAAGGATCGGAACGACTCGGCCCACTCGAACGGCCACATATTCTTCAGCAACCAGGGAGCGCTTGATCTCAAACTTCAGGAAGTCATGCGCGTAGTGGAAGAGATACAGACCCACTCAAAAACCATGATCGAGAGGCGCTATGACGCCTACCTGCTCGGGAGCTGCGATCCAGACGCGCGCGAGTATGCGGACGAAGACGACCAGAACCGCGAGGTGCTAGTCCACGAGAACTATCTTTCGATGAAAGACATCGAGATTTGCAAGGCACATAGCTTGGAGCCGTACCGCACTCACCCGGCGTTCGACGAAATCGAGGCGCTGCACGAAGTGCTCAAGGAGCAGTACCCGGACGCCTAAGCAGTTGCCGGTCTACCGGCGTCCGTCGAGGCTGACCCCGCGTCCCGTTCGAGCCTGGGCCCGCCATCCTGTTTCAGTTACTGATTATGCTGCGGCGCGCTTGCCTGCTTCTGCCGTTCGCCGGCGGCTTCGGTAGCATTAGCGACGGCTGCCTTCAGCGCCACTTTGCCGCGTCCAGGGATGATGTGGACTTCCGACACCGTATGCTTCTGGCCTTCTTGCTCGTAGGTCCGGTTGCGAAGCTCGCCCTCCAGCTCAAGGCGACTACCCTTGTGGACGTGCTCAGACAGAAACCGAGCTGCGGCACCGTAGGCCACCACGCCCATCCAGGTCGTTTCCTTGGTCTCCTTGCCGGCCGCGTCCTTGACCGTATCGTTGCTTGCGATGCTGAGCTTTGCCACCGTTCCGCCGCCCTCCTTGCCGAACACCTTCGGCTCATCACCAGCGCGACAATCGGCAATCGTTACTTTCACGGCCATGCTTCTCTCCTGTGTTATCCGCCGG
This sequence comes from uncultured Acidobacteriaceae bacterium, assembly GCA_964246715.1. Taxonomy (GTDB): domain Bacteria; phylum Acidobacteriota; class Terriglobia; order Terriglobales; family Acidobacteriaceae; genus Edaphobacter. Next base: position 3,715 of record CAXTRZ010000143.1, read on the forward strand.
CACGGTTTAGCAGTGCGCGGAAGCACCGTCCAGTAGGTCGTAACGCCTTCAAGGTGTTGCCTCGTCCGCACCTTCGTTCTTTCCGATGGAACCGCACAGCTGGCCTGGTCGACGGCGGGTCATAGCCGAACCGCGTCCTGAAACGTCAACCACGATTTTCCCCTCGGCTCTGCCGATTCCTCGCGAGGCAAAATCGCAGTGTGACGTAGGCCGCTGGTCCGTCAGACCTATCGCCGTCAGGCCCGCATGGTGCGGGTCGCAAACCGAAGGAACAGAAACATGGCGAACGTAGGCAAACTCACTCTCCAGGACGACAGCACCTACGACGGAGAGTTCTACACACTGAAGCACCAGTTCAAGCTGCGTATGGTTCCCTGCGAAGGGCTGTCCGACAAGCATCCGGTTTACCGGGTCTACTCGGGCAAGGTCGAAGTCGGTGCGGCTTGGGAGAACATCGCGGAGGAAACGGGGCAGCTCTACTACACGCTGCGCCTCAACGATCCCAGCTTTGATCGGCCGATTTACACCAAGCTCTTCCAGGACAAGACCGATGGCGGGGTGCTGCACATCGTCTTCGATTGACGTGATGCCACAAGGGCCTCGCCAGAACGGCGGGGCTTCCTTACAACCGAAAGACACAGGAGAAGATCATGCAGCTTGGCAAGAAAAGACTGGAAGGAATCAGACGCATTCGACGGGATGGCACATGCGAGATTCCACGGCTCGGCGATGGCTGGTACGTCGGGAACAGCTCGGTAGGTTGGCATGGCCCATTTTGTGAAGAGCCACAACTAGCTTCCGATCGAGCCTGCTCCGACTAATGGCTAAGTCTCGCTCCGGCTACAAGCGGCCGTTCAGGAACCAGCCTCCGCCAGGCGTAAAGGTCGAGATGAAGATAGCGGAGGCGCACCAACTCCTGCTGTGTTGCGCGACCGCATCCCGCTACACCGTCGGCCGATGGGCCGAACTCCAACTGTCATATGCGTTGTCAGGGCGACCCTATATCGGCAAACCGGCTCCGCTTCCCAAACGCACAGTCTTGCCGAGTCCTAAGAGCTTCCAGATCGGTCAGCAAATCTACGATGAGATCAGCGTGAAGGTTGGCGAGGGAAGGGAGCTTGCGTGGATCGCGAACACGCTGCTGTTCCTCGCGCAGATCGAGAAGCGCCGGCTTGATGCCGCCACGCGTGAGCCCGATAGGTTCGAGTTCTAGGTTGACTCTCTTGCGCATGGCTGTCAGCTATACGACATGCCATCCCGCAATCAGCGCTATCGTGACCGACGTGTTTCGGAGGGCGCGAAGCAGATGAACTTTCTGTTCTCCAAGGCCGCCGTTGATCGTCTCGACCAGCGGTGCGAGGCAACAGGCAGATCTCGCAAGCAGGTGTTGGAAGCTCTGATCCTTGATGAAGAAATTAGTGCTTGACTATCCCGCTGCGTCGTCTAGGTTACGGGTGCAACGACGCACACAACGGAGAGGGATATGACGAAGATCAGAAAGGGCGACAAGCTCATTCGCAAAGATGGAACGGTTCAGTTCCTTGTTACCCGCACACACCGTGACGGCACAGTAAGTGTCCGCAGCAGGTTCTTCCTGCGTGAAGATGGATCGATCATTCCGGGCT
>CAXTRZ010000143.1:5349-5839 GCA_964246715.1 uncultured Acidobacteriaceae bacterium
ATCTAGGTTTTGGACATCGTCGCGTGCCGATGGATGCGTTTCAACCTGTTTGTGCCGCATGACCGCCGCTGCCCCCTCGCTCGAAGCCGCACGCAACCGCGACCTGCTTCCGGCTGATTTTGTACTGAACCCCTGCAAATGCGGCGATGACCACCCGCACCTAAAGCGGACGGCAATAGGCTACTTCGTCGATTGCGGCGGCTTTTGCATGAATGCCACGGGCTACCACGACTACCCAGCTCAGGCGGCGGCAGAGTGGAATGAGGAGAACGCTTGATGTCGGCTCGTAACGCCACCATCCCTCCCGTTCTCCCCTGCGGCGGCGACCCGCTGGTGCAGCCGACAGCTTACCTTTGCCGTGAGTTGTTGGAAAAACACCGCGACCGGCTTCAGGAAGAATTCGGACCGGATGCCGACATGACGCCTGAAATCGACACGCTGCTTACTCGGGTTGACGAAGTTTGTTCAGCCGAAATGGCAACGACGGTGG
>CAXTRZ010000143.1:5849-6459 GCA_964246715.1 uncultured Acidobacteriaceae bacterium
AAATGCTGGCTCAATTCGGAGGTCAATACGGCCTAAACGCTGTTCGTAAATTCGCTGCCGAGAGGCATGCGGAAGAACTTCTGAAGGAAATAAGCCGCGCGTGCATGCCGAGGCCGCAGGGGCTCGTGAAACTGGAGTGTGAGTGATGGGCAGGAAGCTAACCGACTTGCAGGCAATGTGTTTGGATTTCATGTGGGAATACATCTGCGACGAGGAAATGTCGCCTTCAAATCAGGAGATTGCTGATCACTGTCAAATCAATGCGTCGAATGTGCCTGCTTTACTACGTTTCCTAGAACTCCGTGAATGCATCACTCGCAAGAAGACAGGCGTTGGCCTGAGTGTGTGGAGCGTTCGACTTCCTGACGGCCGAAACGCCAGCATGGATCTATGGGAGCAGCAGGCGCAACTCGTGAAGATCGAAAGGGGATGTGATGTTCAGGTGGCTAAAGCCGTTTTACGGAAAGCAAATTTTGTTCAATCAAGCGGCAATTATGATCGCGCTATCCGAACTATGTATCTCTGATAGGGCGCGGAAGAACCTGCACAAAGCAGCGGAGCAGTCGATGCAGATTGTCGGGAAACTACCATGACCACCCACCCGGCAGCC
>CAXTRZ010000144.1:0-6391 GCA_964246715.1 uncultured Acidobacteriaceae bacterium
ATATTCATGCGCGCGACTCCACTGCTGTATTTTGTGAAAAGGTTAAGGGTGCGAGGGTAGTCAAGGCGTTCAATCATCTCGAAGTACGCACGCTATCCCCAAAAGCAAGCACGGCTCCCAAAACAGTGCTCTTCTTCTCGGGCGACGAGCCGCAAGCTAAGAGTGAGGTGCGCGCACTCCTGGATCGCGCAGGTTTTTTCCCGGTCGACTTGGGTCCGCTAAATGTTGGGGGCCACTCGCGTCCCTTCCTTTTGGAGCACTGGCCGGCACGTCTTCACCAAGGCATAACTCAATGGGGTCGGAGGGCGCTCCCCTCCGACCCGCGCGATCGGCTATAAGCCTAGAGGCTGTTAGGGACTTTGCACCTGGCCAGGTTTTGCTGTGCTGTGTGGATACCGAGCATAGAGGGATGTCGAAGAGTGCGGTTTTACGGTAGCCGGCGGATGTGACGGAGGAGGAGTGGGAGTTTGTGTTGCCGTATCTGCTGCTGTGCCGCGAGGACAGCCCGCAGCACAAGCATGATCTTCGCCGGGTGTTCAACGGGGTACGATATGTGGCACGAACCGGCGGGCAGTGGCGCCACCTTCCGCACGAGTATGGCCTGCGACCGGCGGGATATTAGCAGATGCGGAGAGGTGATCATTCAATCGACTGCTCAACCCTGAACCGCCGGTGGCGCTCTAGCAGGAGAAATTAATCTTCAGAAAGTAGATGGCAGCCCTTGCACCGGTCCCTTGAAGTCAGCTTCTCGTCATTTAGACAATAAGAGCACGAATTCGGAGCTGTTCAGCTATGTCAACGGGCTAAGTGTGCGTCGAAGAAACGCGTTATTTCGCCGTAAGCTTCCTTTGTCACCGAGGCGGTAGGATCCGAGTTAAACTGCGCGTGGGAAAGCCCTTCGTACATCTCTAGATCTGCCTCAACGCCCGCCTCGCGGAGCTTTCGCTGTACCCGGACCGTGTTGGATAGAAAGAGGTCGCGCGTACCAGCTGTCAGGATGGTGGGCGGAAAACCGTGCAGATCGCCGTAAACAGGCGACAGTTGCGGGTCCTTCAGATCGTGGCCTTGAGCGTACAGACGCGCAACCCGGCCGAGGAAGCCGTCGTAGCTTACGACCACGTTATCAATCCATTCGTTCGTCTTGTAGCTGTCGCCCGTATCCGTCATATCGGACCATGGAGAACCCGGAGCAATGGCTCCGGGCAGCGGTAAGCCCTCTGCCTTGGCGTGCAGCACCAACGCAAGCGTCATGCCGCCTCCAGTGGACGTACCCTCCACCGCGACGCGTCGCGGATCAGTTGTCGCTACCAGAGCGCGCCAAGCAGAAGTGACGTCATCCATCGCCGCAGGATAGGGAGCATCAGGAGGCATGCGGTAGTCAATCGAGAGAACTCTGTAACCGCCATAAGCCGCCATCAGCATCGCCTCTCCCGTACCGGCCTCGCCTGGGCCGAAGATATATCCGCCTCCATGGATGTGGAAGATGACCTGGTCCTTGTGCGCTGCGGGGATCACCCGGGGAGTCAGGACGTATGCTTTTACTCCACCCAGCACGGTTGTTGCCATGGAAACGCCCAAAGCCGCGCGCTGTTGCGCAAGTTGCGGTGCAGTTGCTTCCGCAGCTCGCCTCACGATCGCCCGCCACCCTGCGTCATCGGGTGGGTTGAGGTTCCAGAACGACGAATAGGGCGCCCGCACCAGCGCCGCCGTATCTGGGCCAAGATCTTCTGGCACCGGGATCGTCCTGGCCGGTGCAGCCCGTTCACCGGCTTCGCGATTCAGTTTACTCTGGCTCTCCTGGAGCGCCGCGCGGCTCGAGTCTTGCGCTCCGGCCCAACCAGCGACCGCGGCCGCGAGCGCCACGGCGTACAAGAGGCCCACGGCGCTCCCTTTCAGATACCGCACGCATGCAAAGAAACGACGCCAACCGCATGACTCTCTCGCTGATTCGGTTCTGAGCCTCATAGCTGTGACCTACCCCCATCGATAGGGAGTTCTGCTCGGATCGTATAGGTCGCCTCGAACCCAAGGAAGACGGCCGCCCTGGCAATCTTTTCCGTGTTGCCCACTCGCTTCATAGGGTTGCTCTCCGCCATTCGCTTGTACTTCTTTCAAAAGCTTCTTGGCCATGACCTGTCCAAAGTGGAAGTCTTAATCGGGCCAGAACTTACAGCGTTGACCCGGATGCCGCGCAAGCTCCCGCGCCAGGCTGCGGGTTAAGGATCGCACGGCGACCTTCGTCGCGGCAAAGCGCTCACCGGGGTAAGGCATGGGAGGTATTTACCTTGCCTCTGGCTGAAAGGTTGCGATGAACTCCCAGGCTCTCAGTGCGGCTTTGCGATGTGGTTCTGCTTTCGCGAAGTAGAGAGAACTTTCCGTCACCTTGCGGAGAGCGGCAAAGTTGGGGTATCGGACGAGAGCGACTGCATCCCACATCGGCTCCGCCGGCCCCAGAATCGTCTGAGCTACCGTTCCCACATAGAGGACCTCGATGCCTTCTACGCCAAGTTCCGCTGCCACCTGATTGAACGCAGGCGCATACCGCTGGATATAGGCTTCCATGCCGGAGCAGGGTTTCTCGTTTGCATCCTCATACTGTGCCTCCGGCAAGAAGGCCACGAGGTTGATCATCGTCACGGGAACTCCGCTCGGAATCTTCGCCTCTGCGGCCAGGACATTGTTCAGATCGAGTTCTACTCTGCTCATTGTTGTTCTCCTTTGGTTTGCTTCGCTGTCTCGTTCACGGATGCCCAGTGGAGTTCCAGGGCTTGCGCGACCTCGGCGCTGCGCTCCACGATGGTCCAGTGACCGGCGTTCAGTTTCAGAACACGTCTGGCCTTGGTGTCCGACGCCAGTTCATCTGCGAATGCGACAGGGCAGGCTGTGTCTTCCTCACCCCAAAAGATGAGACCTGGTGCCTGTACCCTCCCGAGGTCCGGTTGCCATTGCTTTCCGACTTCCAGAGCTGAGCGGTAGAGACGGAGAATATAATCTCCCATCGTCTGGTCGATATGGCTCACGACTTCTTTTGCACTCTCCATGGGAAGACCCGCCTTGGCCATAAAGTCGGCGACGGCAGAAGGATCAAGCTCCTTGAACCACTTCTCGCCTTCGCCCGGCGTCTGCCAGATCTTCGCGAGTGTATGCCATTCGTAGGTCGCGCTGACAGGCCCGCTTCCTGCGGCCCACGAACGAATCAGGTCCGGCCGCAGCGAGGCCACACGCATGCTCAGAATGCAGCCCCAATCGTGTCCAACAAGGTCGACCGGTGCGCCCATATCTTCCAACTGTCGAATGATCCAGTTCGCGTATTCTTCTTTTGTGGCAGTGAATTTTTCAGGGAGTGGCGCGTTGAAGCCTGGCAAAGCCAACGCAACAACATCCTGGCGACATAAATGTTTGCGGAGCGGGTCCCACACCCGAAAGGTGTCAGGGACTCCATGAACGAATACAGCCGGCATGGTTCTTCTCCTTGAAGTGCCGTCGTTCTATGTAATCACGACATTACGACATTACGATGCAGCGTGTCGGAATAGAGATTCACGGATGCCAAAAAAGATCAACAAAATCGGAATGGAGGCAAGAAAGACTGCAGCCGTTGAGGCAGCAACCGTGGTGTTCCTGCGTTACGGATACGCTCGCACCACGATGGCCGAGCTTGCAGCCGCGGCAGAGTTATCACGACCGACACTGTATGAACTCTTCCCGGGCAAGGATGATCTTTTTGCAGCGGTGATCGAGCATCTCAGCCAGCAGACGATTCAGCAGTACCGTGACATGCTGCCCAGGCTCAAAACCCTGCGCGCGAAGCTCCATCATTTCTGCGGGAACTGGGCAACGCACGGTCTTAAGCTGATCGAGCGTCACCCGGACGCCAAAGATCTGTTCGATCTCAGGTTTCCGACCGTGCGTCAGATGTACGAGGACTTCATTCATTTTCTTGTCGAAGTCATAACGAATGAGGATCATTCGGCTAAAATCCCGGTGGAGAAGGTCGTTCGGAATCTGGTGTTCTCGCTACGCGGCCTGAAGGATGCAGCCAAGAACGTCAAACACATGGAAACACTTGTCGAGCTTCAGGTGGATGTCTTCCTGGCGACACTGATCTCAACAGGTTAGAAAAATGATACGTGCTACTTCGGCATATCAGGTTCCTTGAGATCTCTGGCGAATGTTCGGTAAGTCCTGGTGAGTCGCAATGTGTTGACAAGCCGTTTGGGCGAACCCGGTCGAGACGGGCCCGTAGCGACAGACGAGAGTGCGTTACCATGGCCAATCCCAGCAAGATGCGATGGGCCGGCCTTCTCCGGTCCAACTCGACCCCTCTCCCGCTGTCTAGCCTGGCTGAAATGAAAGTTGTCGTCCCCGATCCATCGACGGTGGCGACATCACCGGACCGGACGCGGTTTTCACGGTCAGCGGCGGTGAAGCTGAATACGGTCTCCCTCGGCCAGCTCGCGGGTCTCTTCGCGGTAGACGGTGCTCTCGGCGCTTGCCTTCTGAGCTGCGCCGGATTGTAAGAAACCTGCTCGCCCTCTCGCGTCTCGACGATGAGGATGTTCTTATTGCCGTCCATCTGACATGGTTCAGCCGACTGGTAGAGGAAGACGTTGCGTTATTGGTGAACACTTATAATCGTGCATCTAAGCCGATCGGGAGTCCATCCACGCCCTGCTACGTCGATCTGCACATCGGCTATGGACAAGTTCCATGGGAAGAACTAACGTTAATGCTGTTTGGCTCTGCCGTATAGCGTTACGCTGAGGAAGGTCATGGGACAGATAGCGATTGATGTTCTGGCGCCAGGACGCCGCGAAGCGAACAAGCGCGACAAGCTTGTTCGTATTCGCCGTGCGGCGAGGAAAGTCTTTCTTTCTAAAGGCTTTGAAGTAGCCACAGTTCGCGAAGTTGCCGCAGCAGCAGACGTTGCATTCGGGACCGTCTTCCTCTACGCAAAGGACAAGAAGGATTTGCTTTTCCTGCTATTCGAAGATGACCTGACCGAGCTGAGTGAATTGGCCTTTGCCAAGGTCGATCGAACGGTGCCGTTTGTCGATCAACTGGTAACGTACTTTGCGGAGTTCTACCGCTTTTTTACACAGACACCTCAGTTGTCTCGCGACATGCTCCGTGAGATCACCTTCCACGCCGGTCTCGTTGCCACGCGGTTATGGGCGGGAGTGCAGAATCAGGAACGGCATATTGCCGAACTCATTGCGCATGCTCAGGACAAAGATCTGGTCAATCCGGATTTCGATCCGGGTGTTTTGGCTCACATCATCTTCAGCCTTCACCGAACTCAGTTGCGCTTCTGTCTGGACGAGGCGGAGCCGAACGTAACCCGCAGCCTCGAAGATTTGAAACAGCAATTTGAGGTCGTGTTCGCGGCCGCCAAGAGGAGCCAGGTGGCGCAGCTGAGAGCACATACCGGCCATGGGCGCGGTTCATCTCCGCGGCGGGTGGCTCAGCCGACTCGGCTTCGTGCCTGAGGAGAAGCTGGTGTCGTCATCATCCCGGCCGCGATCGGCCGCCTGCATCAGAGTACATCTCTGGCGTATGACTTGTTGAGTCATTTCCCCGATCTTTTCGATGTGCAGACGTAGCGTTTCACCATCGCGGAGAAACCGGTCTCGCTCCATCCCGGTGCCCGCGGGAGTTCCGGTGAAGATTACGTCGCCGGGCCAGAGCGTGACGCGCGACGATAAGTAGGCGATTTGCTCCGCGACGCTGAACACCATTTCCGCAGTGGATGAATCCTGCATCAGCTCACCGTCGATCCAGAGCTTCAGGGCCAGCTTCTGCGGGTTAGGAATATCGCTCGCAAGCGTAAGCCAGGGACCGGTCGTACAGCTCTGATCGAAACCCTTCATCGCGACAAAATCCGACCGAAAGAGGGATTGCAGAGGCACATTGGGAATTCTCAGATATTGCATATCGCGCACCGAGATATCATTGCCCACGGTGTACCCCGCGACATGGCTCAAGGCATTCTCAACCGAAACCTGCCGCGCCATTCGGCCGATAACGGCTACCAGTTCAATCTCCCAGTCGATATTCTGTCCGAACCACGGCAACCTGACTGGGTCCTGCGGTCCGGCAATACAGCTGTGAGCAGGAACCGTAAAGTGGAATGGCTTGATATCGAGTTCGCGCGGGTCGGGCTCGTCCGGCTGATTTAGTCTCACGGCCATGCCATGCATATGGTCGCGGTAATTCGCGGCCGCACAGTACACTGCTCCCGGGTACAGGACCGGAGGTCCAAGGTGAGTGGCCGGCACAGCTTCCAGCCGCTCATGAAAGCGCTGCTCCAGTTGGCTGAAGAGAAGACGTTCCACCTGCTCCCAGTGCTGAAGGAGCGACAGGACCGAGACATAGTCGGCACGACCCGTGA
>CAXTRZ010000145.1:0-6389 GCA_964246715.1 uncultured Acidobacteriaceae bacterium
CCACATCCACCCCATCGCCCGTGCTGAAGCGCCTCATCGTGCTCGCGTTCATCAGGAAACCTGTCCTCCCGCCGCGGGCTTCGGCTCCCATGGCTCAACCTCGCCCATCGAGATGGCCACAAAGCCCTGATGCGGCGTCCCGGCCCCGCCCACGCCGATGCCGCTGTAGCCGATCCGCGCATACGTCGCCGGATGCGAGACGTAGGCTGTCGTGGCATCGCCGCGCACCTCCTCAAACCACCGCGCCTTCGCGGAGCCCTTTGTCGCGGCAAGCTCGCGCAGCAGCTCGTCCTTGGCCTCGTCACTCATGCGGTCAAAGCCGCGCGACGCCAGGTTATCCAGCCCATCCCGATAGGCCTGTAAGTCCTCCGGCAGCACGGAAAAGCGCCAGCCATCGCCCTTGCCTGTCGCCAGCCGCGCCGAGATGGTCCCGGCCAGATCGATCTCCCGGCCAGCCTCCTGCGGCACCACCCGCGCGCACAGCAGCCGCAGCGTCTCCATGTGCGCGGCACTCAGCACGTCCGTCTTCGCCGGCCCGGCGATGCGCTCTTCGAGCACCGCCCGCGTTCTCGGCGAGACGCGATCGGACTCGATCAACGCCCGATATTCCGCAGGCACCACCGGTCCGCCCACACTCAGGCCCCCCACGAACTCCCGCAGGATCGCCGCCATCTCCCGCGGCTTCTCCATCGGCGCCAGGTGCGAGCAGTGCGGAATAATACGTAACTCCGCGTGCATAAAATGCGGCATCGTCAGCTCACGCTGCTGCTCCGGACCCAGCGAGCGATCCTTCTCGCCCGCAACAACTACAGCCGGCAGCTCCAGTACACCCACGCGCTCCGCCCAGTCCTCCTTGCTGCCGTGCTCCAGCCAAGCCACCCAAGCCGCGCGATTCATCCGCAGCACCTCGCCGACGGCACGCTCCAGCACTTCAGGAGAGAGGTCCCGTTCCTCGTTCTTGGTGATGTAAGCCTTTGCCCGGCGATGATCGTCCTCATGCACCTCGCCCAGATTGGCGAGCATGGTGGCGCGCTTTTCCACGCTGATCGGCTCGGGCGTTGGCGGCGACGGCGCGACCAGCACTAGCCCCGCAAGTCCATCCAGCCGCTCCGCATGGATCACCCCGGGTCCTTGTGCATCGGAGGCCCCACTGGGTGCACGATCTGCAAACCGCCGCGCCAGCACCGCGGAGACCTTGCCGGACATGCTGTGTCCCACCAGCACAAAGCGTCCAAGCTGAAGCCGCCCCAGCAGATCCTCCACCGCATCGGCCATCTGCTCCACGGAGTATCCGGGCACATCAGCGGCCGCGCCAAACCCAGGCAGATCCACCGCGACGGTGCGGACCTCATCGCCAAGCAGCGCCACCACCTCATCCCACTCCCGCGTGCTTCCACCTAAAAAGTGCATCAGCACCAGCGCCGGAGCGCCCGGCCGTCCCGTTCCTCGTGTTGTAGCCTGCAGCATCGCGTGCACGTCCTCTGCTTCTATCTCAGTCGCTCCATTGCGGTATTCTCAATTCGATGCGGAACTCTGAAGCCGGCTTCGGCCGTTCCAGCTCGAAACTCCCGGCTTCGACGACATGAACACACCGGGGGCTACGGAGCGTTGTCATCAATCGTCCTCGCCTGTCTCTCGGTTGCGGTGGCCGTGTGAGAGGCAGGATAAACTCCGCACATGCATCTGGCTGCAAAAATCCTCGTTCCGTCCATCCGAGTCCTCCGCATGCATCCTGACGCGCAGCTTCCGCGTTACGCCCACGCCGGTTCCTTCGGCGATCTCGCCGCAGACCTGCACGCCGTCTCCGCATGCAGGCTGGAGCCCGGGGAGACCGTCGCCGTACCCACTGGCCTTGCGCTGGGCCTGCCGGAGGGCTTCGGCGCCCTGGTGGAGGATCGCTCCGGCCTCGCCCTGAAGGGCATCACCACCCTTGCCGGCGTCATTGATCCCGGCTATCGCGGCGAGATCAAGGTCGTCCTCGCCAATCTGTCGCCGCTTCCGTACACCATTACGCCCGGCGCGCGCATTGCGCAGCTCCGCATCGTGCAGCGGATTCAGGCCGACTTCCAGGCCGTCGAGTCGCTTGACGAGACCCCGCGCAACGCCGGCGGATTCGGCTCCACCGGCGTTTAGCCACCCTTCCATACCGTGCCGGCCGCACCCGCGCCGCCCTAGGTCCGGTGCATCCCGCCGCGCTCATCATGCGACAATCGAAGCAGCGAGCCATGGCCAACCAGCAAGTCCAGCCCTCCCAGCCTCACATCCAGATTCCCGCGCCTGCCACCATCACTCCGGCGCTGCTGAAGACCCACAGCATCACGGACGAGGAGTACGCCCGCATCGAGCAGGCGCTGGGCCGCACGCCCTCGCTGACGGAGCTGGGCATCTTCTCGGTCATGTGGAGCGAGCACTGCAGTTACAAATCCAGCCGCGTCCACCTGAAGCGCCTTCCAACCAAGGGCACGCGCCTCACCGGACCGGGCTCCGTGGTCCAAGGGCCGGGCGAGAACGCCGGCATCATCGACGTGGGCGAAGGCTGGGCCTGCGCCTTCAAGATCGAAAGCCACAACCACCCCAGCTACATCGAGCCCTATCAGGGCGCGGCCACCGGCGTCGGCGGCATCCTGCGCGACATCTTCACCATGGGCGCTCGCCCGCTGGCCGTCATGGATTCGCTTCGGTTCGGTCCGCTTCAGCCGGAGGAGCGTTCTCCCTCGCAGACGGACGGCAGTGTCGCCGTAACGGAGAACGGACAACGGTCAGCGGACAACGGGATCGACTATGCGCGCAACCGCCAGACCATGACCGGCGTGGTCCACGGCGTGGGCGGATACGGCAACTGCTTCGGCGTATCCAACCTCGGCGGCGAGACCCGCTTCGAGCCCTGCTACTCCGGCAATCCGCTCGTCAACGCCTTCGCCCTCGGCCTGGTTCGCACGGATGAGATCTTCTACGCCAAAGCCGAAGGCGTCGGAAATCCCGTCTTCTACGTCGGGGCCAAGACCGGCCGCGACGGCATCCACGGCGCAACCATGGCGTCGGAAGAGTTCACCGAAGGCTCCGAGCAGAAGCGCCCTAACGTCCAGATGGGCGACCCTTTCCTCGAAAAGCTGCTGCTGGAGGCCTGTCTCGAGGTCATGAAGACCGGCGCGGTCCTCGGCATCCAGGACATGGGCGCCGCCGGCCTCACCTGCAGCACCTGCGAGATGGGTGCGCGCGGCTCTTTAGGCGTAACCATTGAGTTAGACCGCGTTCCCCAGCGCGAGACCGGCATGTCCACCTACGAGATCATGCTGAGCGAGAGCCAGGAGCGCATGCTGCTCGTCGCCGCCAAGGGCCGCGAGGAAGAAGTCCTCGCCGTCTTCCGCAAGTGGGGCCTGGACTGCGCGGAGGTCGGCATCGTCACCGCGGACGACGTCATGCGCGTCTATCACGGCGGCGTGCTGCAGGCCGAGATCCCCAACAAAGCTCTCACTGACGACGCCCCCGTCTACCACCGGCCTGTAGGCACTTGGACCCCGCCCATCCCCCGGGACCCGCCCGCCTGGGTGCTCGAAGAGTTGAAGAAGCCGCGCGACTACACCGCAGACCTTAAGAAGCTGCTCGCCAGCGCCAACATCTGCGACAAGCGCTGGATCTTCGAGCAATACGACTCCATGGTCCAGACCAACACCGTACAAGGCCCCGGCGGCGAGGCCGGCGTCATGCGCATCAAGGGCACGGGCGCGGATGGCAAAGAACGCGGCCTGGCGATGGCCCTCGCCGGCAACGGACGCTGGTGTTATCTTGACCCCAGACTCGGCGCCATGCACGCCGTAGCTGAGGCCGCCCGCAAGGTCGCCTGCACTGGCGCGACGCCGGTCGCCGCCACCAACTGCCTCAACTTCGGCAACCCGCAGAAGCCGGAAATCATGGCACAACTTTCACAGGCCATCGACGGCATCGCGGAAGCGTGTACGGCCCTCAACACCCCGGTCACCGGCGGCAACGTCAGCCTCTACAACGAGACCCTCGGCGAAGGCATCTATCCCACCCCCGTCATCGGAATAGTCGGCATCCTCGACGACGTCACCAAAGCCGTCCCCAGCAGCTTCCAGCGCGCTGGCGATGCCATCCTGCTCGTTGGCTTTGGTTACTATCCGGAAGCTTTTGTAGATTTCGGCTCGTCCGAGTTCAGCGATAAGTTGCTCGGTACAAAATGGGGAACGCCTCCTTGGCTGGAGATTGACTTCGCCGTGGATTTGCAGCGTTATCTGATTGCCGCCTGTGGCACTGGTGCGGTCCGCTCCTGTTGCGATATCGGCAGCGGTGGCTTGGCTGTGGCTCTCGCAAGAGCGTCGTTTCACTATGGAATCGGTATCGACGTCATAAGTTTGCGTCTTAAAGGCCATCCGGAAGCAATGTCTCTCTTCGCCGAAGGGGATGCAGCCATTTTGACGTGCGTGCACCAAGACGTCGACGTTCTGACTAAGTTGGCAACGCAGTACGGCCTGACTTGGTGCGATATCGGTTCGACAACGAGCGGACAGTTTCGCTTCTCCTTGGGAGCGTTTGACACGGGAACTGGCCCGGTGCTGATTGAAACGACTGTTGGAGATCTCCGCAAGCCTTGGTCCACTGCCCTCGAATCCCAGCTCGCCGAAGAGGTCTTCGCATGATCGATCTCCGTCCCATGACGGATGCGCTCGCCACGCTGACGGAGTCGCTTCAGCTCATCGATGAGTTCGGTGCGCAGGTGTCGGAACCGATGCGTCTGCTGATGCAAAGAGGCCTCATCCAAGCGTTCGAGTACAACTATGGACTGGCGATCTTTATCATGACCCGCTATCTCAGGGAGCGTGCATCCGCACCCGATAAGCATGACCTGAATGTCTTCGAGGAACTCATCCGGGTGGCGGACGAGCATCACCTTCTTCTTTCCCCCATCGCAAAATGGAAAGTATTCCGGCACGCTAGGAATCTGACCAGCCACACCTACGACCGTGCTAAGGCAAACGCAGTGGCAGACATCTCTCCGGACTTTGAACGAGAACTCACATACCTCATTGCCAAACTGCGGGAGAAATTAGCTCAGTGAACCAAACCGCTACGATCGCGATTGCTCCGGACGAAGCCCGAATTGTGCTTGACATCCTCACGGCACGAATCCCGGATCGTCCTGTTTGGATCTTTGGTTCACGTGCAAAAAACCGCGCACGTCGGCGGTCCGACCTTGACCTCGCCATCGCCGGTTCAGAGCGGCTTCCCCTTGAGCTTTATCTCAATTTGAAAGAAGACTTCCTTCAATCGGACCTGCCCTACTTTGTCGATTTAGTCGATCTCAACGATGTCACGCCTGACTTTAGGCGCTTTGTCGAACCTGACTTCCTCCCGCTCTCAACACTCCACGATCAGATTGCGAGTGATCCAGCCGCTGATCTCACCCCCTTCGACAAACTCCGCGAGCACTGCGGTGTCATGGCCGTCTACAACCACCCCGACGCCGCGCGCCTCACCTACTGGGGCCTCTACTCCCTCCAGCATCGCGGCCAGGAGTCGGGCGGCATCGCCTCGGCGGCCGGCGAGCACATCACCGACATCAACGGTATCGGCCTCGTCTCCGAAATCTTCACCGACGACGTCCTCGCCAAGCTCCCCGGTCATCTCGCCATCGGCCACACGCGGTACAGCACCACCGGCGACTCCGCCCTGCTCAACGCGCAGCCCATCTCGGTTGACTCCACCAAGGGCCTCATCGCCATCGCGCACAACGGCAACCTCATCAATCTCGGCACGGCCAAAAAGCGGCTGGAGCGCGACGGAGCCATCTTCCAGACCACCTCCGACTCCGAGATCATCATCCAGCTCGTTGCGCACTCACGCTGCACCACCCTCGTGGACTGCATGGCGGAGGCGCTCGCGCAGGTCGAAGGCGCCTTCTCCATCGTCATGATGACGCGCAACCGCATCTTCGCCGCCCGCGATCCCTACGGCTTCCGCCCGCTCTGCATGGGGCGCATTCCCGGCGAAGACGGCGCGCCCGACACCTTCTGCTTCGCCTCCGAGACCTGCGCGCTCGACCTGTTGCACGCCAAATATGAGCGTGACGTCGAGCCCGGCGAGCTTGTCATGGTCTCCGAAGAAGGCGTAACCAGCCGCATCTTCTCGCGCGGCACCCCCCAGGCCTCCTGCATCTTCGAGCACGTCTACTTCGCACGCCCCGACTCCAAGGTCTTCGGCCGCTGGGTCCAGACCTCGCGCGAAGAGATGGGCCGCCAACTGGCCCGCGAATCGAGCGTCCCGGCCGACCTCGTCGTGCCCGTGCCTGACTCCGGCGTCACCGCCGCGCTCGGCTACGCCGCTGAGTCCGGCATCCCCTTCAACTTCGGCCTCATCCGCAACCACTACGT
>CAXTRZ010000146.1:0-6370 GCA_964246715.1 uncultured Acidobacteriaceae bacterium
AGTGCCACTGACCAGGACTACCGGCGGTTGGACCGTTCCAATGGCCATGATGGGGCAGATTGCGCCGGGCAAGGATGACCGGCTGACAAATCATAAGGACCGGTGGATGAACATCGTGGGGCGGCTTAAGCCCGGGGTCTCGCGCGGTCAGGCGGAGGCGGCAATGAATCCACTGTGGCATGCGCTGCGGGCGGAGGAGTTGAAAGCGCTGGGAACAAGGTCAAAGCACTTCACGGATGAGTTCCTGACGAACAGCCGGATGCTGGTTCTTCCGGGGGCGAGCGGTTTCTCCTATGCGCGCGAAGGCTTTGAGAAGCCGCTGCTGGCGATTATGGCGATGGCTGTCCTGGTGCTGCTGATTGCGGTGGTGAACGTTGCGAGTCTGCTGCTGGTGCGGTCAGCGGGACGGGTGCGAGAGTTCAGCCTGCGCTATGCGCTGGGCGCGGGCGGAGCAAGGATTGTGCAACAACTACTGCTTGAAGGATTGTTGATTGGCGCGGCGGGAGGGATCGCAGGAATAGTTCTGGCGCCGCTAGCGATTCGTGGGTTGGTGCAGCGGTTGGCGTCTGAAGATGGCTCGGTTGCGTTCTCAAGTGCGATGGACGCACGGCTGTTGTTGTTCAACTTCGGCATTGCGCTGGTGGTGAGCGTGGGGTTCAGCCTGGCGCCGGCGCTGCAGCTTCGGAGGCCTGACCTGACCACGGCGATGGGACAACGGAGCGGCACGAACAGCGGCGCAATGTTGAGCTTTCGGCGGGCTGTGGTGTGCCTGCAGATTGGACTGAGCGTGCTGCTGCTGGTGGGGGCGGGGTTGTTTGTGCGGACGATGCAGAAGTTGCGAGCGTTCGACGTAGGGTTTACGACAACCCACCTGATCACGTTCGGTATAAATCCAAGGCTCGCGGGGTATACGCCTGAGGCGATTCCGGCGCTGCAGCAGCGGGTGTTGGACAGGTTGGCGCAGCTACCGGGGATGAAGGCCGTGGGGGCAACGGATGACCCGGAGTTGAGCGGAAACGGCCAGGGGGGAAGCGTGACCGTGGCTGGATTTACTCCGCCTCCGGACGATGACTTCGATGTAGAACACGCGATTGTGAGCCCCTCTTTTCTGGCGACGATGCAGGTTCCGATGCTGGCGGGGCGCGCCTTGACCGAGAGTGACGATGCCGGACATCCGCTGGTCGCGGTAGTGAACGAGGCGTTTGTCAAACACTTCTGCGGAGGCATCGCGAAGGAGTGTCTGGGACGGAAGATGGGGGATGGCGGCGGATCAAAGACGAAGCTGGATACTGAGATTGTGGGCGTGGCGCGGGATGCGAAGCACAGCTCGATTCGAGACGCGACGGAGGCGACGTGGTATCGGCCGATGAAGCAGGCCAGCGACAAGGCGCAGCCGTTTCTCTACTTTTATCTGAGAACGTACACCGATCCGGCGATGGCTCTGCCTATGGTGCGCCGGGCGATGCAGGAGATGGATCCGGCGCTGGCGCTGGCATCGTTAAAGACGATGGATGCGCAGATTGACGACAATCTTTCGAACGATCGCATGGTGGCGTTGCTGGCGGTGGCGTTTGGGCTGCTGGCAACGGTGCTGGCGGGAGTGGGGCTGTATGGGGTGCTGGCGTATTCGACGACGCAACGGACGCGGGAGATTGGGGTGCGGATCGCGCTGGGGTCGAGCCGGCTTGCGGTGTCGCGGCTGGTGCTGGCGGATGTGCTTCGACTGGCGGGGCTGGGTGTGGCAATAGCGCTGCCGGTGGCCTATGGGCTGAGCCGGCTGGTGCGGAGCCAGTTGTTCGGCGTGTCGCCTGCCGATCCTTTGACGCTTGTGGGCGCGGTGGTCTTGATCGGGATGGTGGCTGTGGTTGCAGCGGCGGTGCCGGCCCGGCGTGCGGCTTCCATCAATCCAACGGAAGCTTTGCGGGCGGAGTGAGGAGAGCACCATGACGAGGAATCTGCTGCAAGATGTTCGGTTCGCGATGAGGCAACTGCGTAAGGACGCGGGCTTTACGGTGATGGCCGTGGCGACCTTGGCGCTGGGAATAGGCGCGACGACGGCGGTGTTCTCTTTGGTGGATACGGTGCTGCTGCATCCGCTTCCCTTTCGGGCTCCGGACAAGCTGGTAGCGCTGGACACGCTGTCTGAACCACGCGGCGGAAAGGACGCGGCGACGCTGTCGCAGAACACCTCGTATCCGAACTTTTTCGATTGGCGAGAGCAGGCGAAGAGCTTTGAAAGCATCGCAAGCTGGCAGGGGAGTACGTTCACGCTGGGATCGAGCCAAGGTGCGGCGAGACGTGTCGACGGCATGACGGTGTCAGCGGATTTCTTTCGCGTGCTGGGGGTGCAGCCTACGGTTGGGCGAGCGTTTACGCGCTCGGAAGAGGAGGCTGGGAATCGGTCCGTTCTGGTGAGCCATGCGTTGTGGCAGACGGAGTTTGGGTCAAGCGCAGCGGCGCTGGGACGAGCGATCCATCTGAACGACGAGACGTATACGGTGGTGGGAGTTCTGCCGGCGGGGTTTCAGTTTCCGAACACGCCGGATGCGCAGGTGTGGGTGACGCCGGCGAGTGCAAGGGAGGGCAAGAACAACTCCGGCGGACAGCGGGGGTGGAATCAATTGCAGGTGCTGGCGCGCTTACGGGACGGGGTGTCTGTGAATGCGGCGCGGGCGGAGATGGGGACGATTCAACGGGCGCTTGCGAAGCGCTATCCGGATGAAGACGGAAGGGAAACAGCGGTTAGCGTGAAGCCGGAGCTTGAGGATCTGGTGGGCGATGTGCAAGGGCCGCTGCGAATTCTGTTTGGGGCAGTGACCTTTCTGCTGCTGATTGCGTGCGCGAATGTGGCGGGGCTGCTGCTGACGCGGACGGCGGAGCGGAGGTCCGAGCTGGCGCTGCGGTCTGCACTGGGAGCGACGCGGGTGCAGATTGTGCGACAGCTCCTGATCGAATCGTTGACGCTTTCGATCTTGGGTGGAATGGGAGGGTTTGGGTTGGCGGCTGCCACGCTGAAGGCAGCGCCACAGGTGTTGCCCAGCGATCTGCCCCGGCTGCATGAGCTGACGTTGAATCCGCGGGTGCTGCTGTTTTCATTGGCAGCGTCTCTGCTGACGGGGCTGGTGTTTGGGGTGCTGCCGGCGTGGAGGAGCTCGAAGCTGGATCCGGCGCTGGCGCTACGGGACACGACGCGCTCAAGTACGGCGAGTCGAAGCCAGAACATGCTGCATAGCGCGCTGGTGATCGGCGAGACGGCACTGGGCTTGATGCTGCTGGTGGGAGCGGGGCTGCTGATCCGGAGCTTCGACCGGCTGCTCTCGGTTGATCCGGGGTTCAACTATCACAACGTTGTAACGTTCCGTGTGGGCATGCCGGCGAAGCGCTTTCAAGATGAGAAGCTGCTGCAGGTTACGCAACAGATGCAGGCGCGATTTGCTTCGCTGCCAGGGGTCAAGGTGTCCACGTATGCATTTCCGATGCCTCTGGCGGCGGGGAGTATGAACGTTACGTTCACCATTGTCGGGCAGCCGAATGCGGCCGGCGATGATCCCAGCGCACGGGCGAGCACGGTGCCGCAGGGGTTCTTCGAGGGGATGCAGATTCCGTTGGTCAAAGGACGACTCTTTGGGGCTGGGGAGGACCGGAGTGGGACGCCACCGGTGGTGATCGTGAACGAGGCCTTCGCGCGGCGATTCTTTGCAGGCGATGCGCTGGGGAAGCGGATTACGTCAGGAATTTCAAGTGGAGATAAGCCGGAGTCGCGCGAGATTGTGGGGATCGTCGGGAATGTGGTTCGCGGCAGATTAGGCGAGAGTCCGGAGCCGGAGTACTACATTCCATTTGCGCAGGTGTCGCTCTCACCGACGGTGTTTGCGCTACGAGTTGCGGGCGATCCGGCGGCGTATGTGGAGCCGATCAGAGCGGCTGTGGCGCAGATGGATGCGAGCCTGCCGGTATATGGGGTACGGACGAACCTGCTGGCCAAGAGTACGGCGCAACAGAGATTCCAGACGATCCTGATCTCAGCCTTCGCGCTGATTGCACTGACGCTGGCAGCCATCGGGTTGTACGCGGTGCTGAGCTATATGGTGGCGCAGCGAACGATGGAGTTGGGCCTGCGGATGGCGCTGGGTGCGAGGCGTGGCGATGTGCTGCAGCTCATCCTGCACCGAGGGCTGATGCTGTGCGGGACTGGGCTGGTAATTGGGCTGGCTGCCGCTGCGGGACTGAGCCGCTACCTAACGACGCTGCTGTTCCATACGACGGGGCTGGATGCGCTGACGTTCGCTATGACGACGGGGCTGCTGGTGCTGGTATCAACGGCATCGTGTTTGATTCCGGCTTGGCGAGCTTCTCGGTTGGACCCGAACGAAACATTACGGCAGCAGTAAGTAAGACGACGAGGTATCTATGATCGAGATGCACCATCTGGAACAAAGTTATAAGACGGGGCACACAGAGACGTTTGTGCTGCGGCGCGTTGCATTGAAGCTGGAGCAGGGGGAGTTCCTGACAGTGATGGGGCCGTCCGGCGCGGGGAAGAGCTCGCTGCTGAACGTGCTGGCGGTGCTGGACGATCAGTGGAAGGGGGAATTCTTCTTTGAGGGCGCGGCGGTTCATGGGATGACTCGCAAGCAGAGGGCGGAGCTGGCGCGGAAGAGGATCGGCATGGTGTTTCAGAGCTATCATCTGCTGGATGATTTGACGGTAGCGGAGAACATCGATCTGCCGCTTTCCTACAAGGAAATCTCGAAGAAGGAGCGGCAGGCGCTGGTGGCGGATACGCTGGACCGCTTCAACATTGTGGGGAAGAAGGACCTCTTCCCTTCTCAGCTTTCCGGCGGGCAGCAACAGCTGGTGGGGATTGCGCGAGCGGTAATTCACAAGCCAAGCCTGCTGCTGGCGGATGAGCCGACGGGGAATCTGCACTCGGCGCAGGCGACAGAGATTATGGAGCTGTTTCGCGAATTGAACAAAGAGGGAACGACGGTGGTGCAGGTGACGCACTCGGATGGGAACGCGGGGTACGGGACGAGGACGATTGAGCTGCGGGATGGATGGCTGACGCGGGATACGGGAAATCCGAGTGTGGGTTCGGGGAGTGCGGCTTGATGAGCAAGATTTGGGTGTTGGCTGGAGCGATGAGTGTGGCAGTGGGCGCGTATGGGCAGGCGGCTCCAGGTGCGCTGGTCAATGCGCCAGTGCCGGCGGGTCAGCCGACGCTGCGGCTGGATCTGCCGCACTCGCGCAATCCGCTGGATGCATATCGGGCAGCGACGGTGCCGCAGCCGAACCTGGCGAACTCGCCGCGGATCGATGCGCTGGTGCGGGACGGAGAGCTGGAGTTGTCGTTGAAGGATGCGATTATGCTGGCGCTTGAGAACAACCTGGACTTGGCGATTGCGCGGTACAACATTCCGATTGCGCGGGCGGACGTCCTGCGGACGGAGGCTGGTGCGACGTTTCGCGGCGTGAATACGGGCGTGGTGCAGAATACGCCTGGAGGTGGGATCGGCGGGTTTGGGTCTTCGAGCGGAGCCGGGGCGGGCGGTACGACGGGCGGCGCGGGCGGCGCGGGTACGGGCGCTTCAGGGCTGGTGCAATCGACGCTGGGGACGGGGACTGCGGTGTCGTCGTACGATCCGACGATTACGGCGAATACGAGCCTGCAGCACCAGACGACGCCGCTGGCGAATATCTCCATCTACGGCGTGCAGGTGCTGCATACGAATACGATCATCGGGAACGTGGGGTACTCGCAGGCGTTTCCGACAGGGACGACCTTTGCGTTCACGCTCGACACGGACCGGGTGGCAACAAACAGTCCGTTTACATTTTTGAATCCGGAGCTGGATACGTTTTACCGGGTGCTGTTGCAGCAGCAACTGCTGGCGGGGTTTGGATTTGGGCCGAACCTGCGGTTTCTAAGGATTGCGAGGAACAATCAGAAGATCAGCGATCAGGCGTTTGCGCTGCAGGTGATTACGACGGTGACGCAGATTGCGAATATGTACTGGGATCTGGTGAGCGCGTATGAGGATGAGCAGGTGAAGAGCCGGTCGCTGGACTTTGCAAACCAAACCTTGACGACGGCGAGGAAGCAGCTTGATTTGCAGGCGATTCCGGCGCTGGATGTGATGAAGGATGAGGGGGAGGTGGCGAGCCGCGAGGAGGATCTGACGATTGCGAAGTCGCAGCTTCAATTTCAGGAGCTGCTGATCAAGAATGCGCTGACGAAGAATCTGGACGATCCGATTCTGGAGAGTATGCCGGTGCGGCCGACGGATTTGAGCGCGGTGGCGGTGGACTCGACGTTTGCGACGGCGGCGCCGACGGAGGACATCATTCATCAGGCGCTGCAGCAGAGGAT
>CAXTRZ010000147.1:0-6326 GCA_964246715.1 uncultured Acidobacteriaceae bacterium
ACGCTAGAGTGCTGAAGAGATTGAACAGGTTAAGCAGATCTGGAAGGCCGATCGTTCCTTGTCTTTGATCGCGTGGAGCGTTGATCTGTTGGTTTACTGTCCATACGACGGCAAGCACCTGTAGAAGTACCAAGGGGCCGGCGAGACTGAATAGCGTATCGATCGTCATGGGCTAAACCTTTCGTTCCCGATCAGGACCGTGGGCCGCGCCCGCTGAGCGAGCGCGGCCCGCTAGTCAGGCTGACACCTTGAAGCCTGTAGCCGCTTCCACGGCACGCGCCAACATTGCTGGATCTGAGACGCCCTGGTAGTCCACGCGTGGTGTGTAAGGGGCCTCAAGCCTCGAAACTTCGTCATCACTCAAAGTGACTGAGAGGGATTTGACGGCGTCGTCGATGTGGGATGCCTTCAGAGCACCCACGATGGGAGCGGCCACTACCGACTTGCTCCGCAACCACGCCAGCGCGATGACAGCTTGTCCTACACCTCGTTCAGCGGCTATGGCGCTTACGGTCTCAACAATCTTCTGATCGCTTGCAGCATTGGTATCGTCCTTATGACCGGCAGCGGCTTCCGCGTCGGATCGCGCCGTGGTCGTTCCCCATGGTCGAGCTAAGACTCCCCGTGCAAGTGGGCTGTAGACGAGAGTCTGAACACCCTCGTCTGCGCAGAGCGGGAGCATCTCACGCTCTTCCTCGCGGGTAACCAGGTTGTAGGTGTCTTGCAAGGAGATGAAGCGTGACCATCCATTCCTGGTTTGCAGATGAAGCGCCTTACTGAATTCCCATACCTTCATGGAGGATGCACCGATATAGCGCACCTTGCCCATCTTTACCAGATCGTGAAGTGCTTCCAGAGTCTCTTCCCACGGCGTGAGCTGGTCGCGTCGATGGATCTGATATAGGTCAACATAGTCGGTGCCGAGCCGCCGCAAGCTGTGGTCGATCTCCGTCATGATCGCCTTTCGCGACAAACCGATGGCGTTCGGCCCGTTATGCGTGGCAGGAGCAACCTTGGTGGCGATGACGACACTGTCCCGATTGGTGAAGTCTTTGAGCGCTCTTCCTAAAATCTCTTCGCTACCCCCGTTCGAGTACATGTTGGCTGTATCGAAGAAGTTGATCCCCGCTTCGACGGCGCGCTGAATCAATGCGCGGCTGGATGCCTCATCGAGCGACCAGCTCGGGTAGGCGCGAGACGGCTCGCCAAATCCCATGCACCCGATGCAAATCGGAGATACGTCCAAACCTGAGCGGCCAAGTTTTCTGTATTGCATAAATCCTCCAGGCCGGATATAAGTGGAGAGTTCTCCGGCTAGGATTGACATTAGCGGAGAGTTCTCCGCTTAGTCAAGGACCTATGGCACCTACCAATCAACGCGCTGATGCTCAGGCGAATAAAGATCGCATCCTCGAAGTGGCACGAGAGGCTCTCTCTGTAGACCCCAACGCATCCCTGAACGCCATCGCGAAGGAGGCGGGAGTGGGGGCGGG
Source organism: uncultured Acidobacteriaceae bacterium (assembly GCA_964246715.1). Classification (GTDB taxonomy): domain Bacteria; phylum Acidobacteriota; class Terriglobia; order Terriglobales; family Acidobacteriaceae; genus Edaphobacter. The sequence continues at coordinate 1,494 of CAXTRZ010000147.1, forward strand.
AACGCTCTATCGCCACTTTCCTAGTCGCGAATCCCTCGTGTTGGGCGTATATCGCAAAGAGATCGAAACCCTGGTCGCGCTCGCTCCGAAGCTACTCGCAAAGCACCCACCGCTCGTAGCCTTCCGTAAATGGTGTGACCGCCTGGCTCTGTCTGGAAAAGTGAAGTACGGGGTCGCAGACATAGTGCACGCAGCCGATTCGGAGCAGGAGGCACAGGAGACCTTCGCATCTATGCTCACGGCGGTCCGGGAACTCATGGAGGCCTGCACGAACTCAGGCGATATCGATCCTCAGGCCAACGCTGAGGACTTCCTCGTGCTCGTCGGCCTCCTCTGGCGCATACCACCAACCACGGCAGGAGAGGCACGAGTACAAAGGCTGCTCTCTCTGGCTTTCAGAGGGTTAGGTGCTAAAGACTAGAGGTCTTGCGCTGAACAGGCAGCCAAGAGCGCACCCCTCCAGCCAACCGATGAAACTGCAGACGTAGGCTTCCTGCTAGGCGAAGATTCGCTAACCCTCTTCGTGGAGCGGTTCCTGGCGTTTGGCAAGCAGCTCAAAGAGACTCACGAGCGCTTTCAAGCGATCCTTCTGGCGCTTCTTGGGCAAGCGGCCGGTTCTTGTCAAATCCGCTAGCCCATGCAGGCTGGCCCAGAACAGCTCAGCACAGACTTCCGAGTTGCGGCTTTCCGCCAAGAAAAGATGCATCAACTGCGAGAACGCGAACCGCAGCTCTGCGGGTGTGCCGGCATCTCCGAACGGTACATTCAGGCTGAGGTTAAACATCGCTTCGTACAGAGAGGGTGAAGCTGCGGCGAACTCCAGGTATGCAGTCGCAACTGCATCAATCGGTCCTTTCCGGTTCACTCGTTCGCGTGCCACCTTCAAGCGCTCGCCGAGTTCCTGAAAGCCCTCAACAGCAACCGCAGAGACGATTCCTTCCCGGTTCTCGAAGTGAGAGTACAAGACCGGTTGGCTGTAACAGATCTCTTCCGACAGCCGACGCACCGTCACGCTCGGCCACCCTTCGGCCTCTGCAATCTGTCGAGCCGCCGTAGTGATTTGTGTCCTGCGACTCGCTCTGTCCCGCGCCTTACGTTCTTCGATTCGCTGGTTTGCCATCGCGAAGAAAGTGTAGCACTGCTAGATTGCTTTACTTTCGTGAATCTTGCACAGGGGTTTAGGTGTCTATACTAGCGTTGCTAGATTTATTGGAGGTTGGTACGCCATGCACACGACTCTACCGCTCGCTCTCGCCGTCCTTGTGTCCCTCGGAATCATTGGGATTGGTTTGCTTTATATCGCAGCCCCGAAACGTATCCTGGGTGGGTTTGGCCTCAAACCGCCTGCTCTTGATTCAGACACCCTTGCCTGGCTTCGTCTCAAGGGCATCCGTGATGTGACCTCCGGTGTCGGCGTTCTCACGCTTATGCTCGCCACCGACCACCGGACAGTAGGCATCATGTTGCTGGTCTTCGCCATCATCCCGTTCGGCGACATGTCCAACGTCCTAGCTTCCGGTGGTCGTAAGGCGACCGCATTCTGCGTCCATGGCCTGACCTGTGCGGTCATGATCTTCGCCGGTCTTCTGCTGATCCATGTCATTTGAGGCCGCCTGCAAAGAAGCCAACCTACACGACGCACTCATTTCAGGACGGAAGGTGTTCTATGTACATTCACATTCTTGAAGGCTCGCTGTTTCTCTGCATCTTTAGCCTCGGCCTCTTCCTTGGAGCAGGAGTGCGGCCGCTACTCATGCCTGCCATGAAGCGTGAACCTGCTCTGATCGGTCCGATACTGACGGCAATGTTCAGCCGATACAACCTCCTCGCGCTTGTGCTTTCGGCAACGTGTCTCGTCCTCGAGTTCATGCATCCCGCCTCGATCTCCAGACTTTTACTTGCGGGATCGCTGACGTTGGTACTGGCCTTCAAGATCCCTTTCGACAAAGTTGTGCAGCGGAGGGAGCGATCTGGACAGGTACGGGGCAAGGGAGATGACGGCGAACAGCTGGATCGTCTGCACAAGGTTGTGGAGGGGGCGACAGCAGTGATTCTGGTGCTGTCTCTGGCTTCATTCATCATGACCCTAATCCCCGCGCGTGGCCTGTAAGCCCCTTGTCTGGGACCTAACATATCGACGCTTGAAACAGTTAGCTGTTCACCCCCGCGTGCGGTGCCTCCACGGGCTCCTCATGCGCTAGATGGAATCGTGTGAGGGCCTTTGCAGACCGATTCGAAGTGAAACGGCTCGGCTGTGAACGCGCTAACGCACGAATCAACTCCAAGGAGTAATAGTGGACGAGATGCAGAATACGATTGCTTCGACGTTTACGGCTTTCGCATCGCAGCGCATGGCGAAGTCTCTGGAAAACATCGCACGCTGTGTTGAGCAGCTAAGTGAGGAGCAGATGCGTTGCCGCGGTGGGGAGCACGAGAACTCCGTCGTCAATCTGCTACTCCACTTGGAGGGAAACATACGGCAATGGATTCTTTCCGGTGTCGCTGGACAGCCGGATGAACGCGACCGCGATGCCGAATTTGCGCCCGATGCGCACACCTCTGGAGCGGATGCGCTCGCTATGTTGAGCGCCACTATCGGTGAGGCGCGCGCGTTGATTGAGGGTATCCCACCCGCGCGCCTGTTCGAGCGCCTATCCGGCCACCTCGCCGGGGTGTCCGCACTCGAAGGTGTTCCACTCATAGGCATGCTGGAGCCATCAGCGATTCAGCATCTCGCCGCATCGCAGGGAGAAACAGTGCTTGTGGCCACCGCTCACGTCTTTTCCCATCTGGAGTACCACACGGGACAAATTGTCTTGCTTACGAAGCAGATGATGGGGCACGATCTGGATCTGTCCACGCCACGCAGGCGTTAGAGGCCACTTTGTGGTGAGTAGTGCGACTACTCAACCGAACTCGGTTTCTTGCGGGGTACCTGGTCGATTATTTGTATTTCGATTTGCCCTGACCAATCGCAACTTCTGCATATCACGATGCCGGTTGTGATCGCTCTGAGATCTAGCTCCGCAAGATTGATGGATTGTCCACAGTTCGGACAGACGTGAACGCTCTCCCAAGAGTGCCCACTCTCTCGATTTGTGTCGTTTGCGCCCATGGTGCTCTAAGCACAAGCTTGGTCAGTGGAGAGTACATAGCGTGTGGCGGAACAAAACCGGAGACTCGAAAGTGGAAGTCTGCTGTAAGGTTAGGCCTCAAGAAACCGCACGAACGAAGATCACGGAGGGAGAATCTCTCGGCAGACGTATGAAACTCTCTTGCTGCCGAGCCCCGACGGCGACTAAAACCTCGCCATCGAGGCCATGACGCTTCAATACTCTAGGCCCAGGGTTCGATGACGACCTTTCCGGTGGTTCTGCGAGCCTCCAGATCTTTGTGGACTTGGACGACCTGGCTCAGCGGATACTTCTCGACGGCGATCTTCACTTTGCCTGAAGCGACAAGCTTGCCGAGCGATTGTACGGCGTCTTGAACGATATGAATGTGGGAGGGATGGAAGTAGCCTCCTATATAAAATCCGCGAATAGAGTGATTGAATGGCATCAGAGGCTGAAGCGGATCATCGGCGCGACCGACCTCAATTTTGACGGTTGCCAGGCTGGCATTGCCATAGATGACGAGCATGCCGAAGTCCCCAAGCGATTTGATCGCCTCTTCACCCCGGCCCGCCATCTCGTAATAAACATCTAGACCTTTCCCATCCGTGACCTTCTTCAACTGTTCAGTGAGGTCCGTTGCGTCCGAGGCGAGAGCTAAGTGGGCTCCCAGATCTCTGGCCAGCTGTCGCTTCTCTTCGCTGCTAGCGAGGGCGACGATCTTCTCCACGCCAAGGCTCTTGGCGATCTGAATCATGAGCGAGCCGACACCGCCAGCGGCACCCTCGATGAGAATCGTTTTGCCTTCGGTCTTCACGACGTCCGTAAGCATCAGATAGGCACTCAGCCCCTGAGCCAATAGCGCGGTGCTTTCGGCAAACGCTACGCCATCTGGCAGTGGCGAGAAGGCGGTTTCACTCTTCGCTATGTACTGCGAATAGCCGCCGACCCCAACGAACCCCAGCACTCGGTCTCCCTTCTTGTAGTTCTTCACATCTGGGCCAACTTCAGCGACTACGCCTGCGACCTCAGCACCAAGCACGTACGGAAAGGGTTCGTGTTCGAAGTAAGTCCCCGCTCTGCGCATCGTGTCTGCCCAATTGACGCCCGCAGCCTTTATCTCAACGAGGATCTCATCATTCTTCGGGGCTGGGATGGCCACCTCTTGTATCTCAAGGACTCCAGGTTCGCCAAATCTCGAGACGGAAACTTGTTTCATTGTTGCCATGGTCGACTCCTATAGGTTGGTGAGTGTCAGCCGATGATCTATTCACCGGGGGACTGCACGGTCGTTGGTTGCCGACGTCGCACTCGCATCGTCGGCTTTGCGATCACGGGTGCATCCATGAAAGCCATCCAGAAGTCAGATGTCGGGGCTTCGTAGGGGAACTGCCAGAGATATGGCAATTTCTGCCAACGTAAAATGGGGGGATGGGAAACCGTCCGCGCGTCATCGCCTTTCTTGTTGCGCAACCCTTCGAGATTTTGAGTCTCGCTGGTCCGGCATCTGTCTTCGCGTACGCGAATTTCCTTACTAATACCAATTACTCACTAAAAGTGATCTCCACTCAGAAAGGTCAATATGCAGAGACCTTCGGAGGCCTGAAGCTTGGCGACTCCTGTTATTACCAAGACTTCGCTGGACCGATCGACACTCTTATTGTTATAGGTGGTTCAGCTGCCTCTTCTTCCAAAAGAAAGAATGAACATCTACTTCGCT
>CAXTRZ010000148.1:0-6290 GCA_964246715.1 uncultured Acidobacteriaceae bacterium
ATCTTGGGCGGGATGGGCTTCGGCGGCTCCTTCATGGGCACGACGAAGGTCAGGTTTTCCAGCTTCTTGCGGTCCATGGTCTTCTTGGCCGCGGCGCCAATGATGATGGCGACCAGCAGCAGGACCACGTTGAGCGTAATGGAGGTAAGCAGGGAGGTCTTGCTCTGAGCGCCGGTATTTAGTACGCCGAAGTCCTTGAACTGGATATCCTGGCGGACGGTATAGGTTTCGCTGCGGAGGGGCTGTAACGGTTTGGGCATGAGACAAGGTCCTTTTTGGCCGGCCTCAAGAATGGTTGAGGCTCAAAATCAAAGGTTGAGGTGTCTGTTCAAACCGTCTGCGCGGCTCTAACTGGGTGTTTCTAAAGTCATCATCCAAGGCCTTGGTCTGGTAGCCGCCGGGGCAATCCAGAGCGGAGCGGGCATCACGTTCCCCCATCCCCGCGTAGGCTAATCATGGCACATAAGGTACGGAGCGCCATAGAAAACGTTAGCATTCCTTTGTTTCTTCGGCATGACAGGACCGTTCCGGTAGCCCGTGCACGACACAATTCAGTAATCAAACTCTGGTAACAGCATCCCAGATTCGCAGCTCCCTTACACTCATACTTTTGTTGCAGCCGCAGTTAAAAGGTTTCACCTACGATTGGATGCTGAAAAACGCGGCGAGCCGAGCCGGCGCACAGGGCTTAGCGATATAAACAAGGAATGGCGATGAAAGTTCTGGTCACCGGCGGCGCCGGGTATATCGGTGGAACGGTGTGCCGTATCCTGCTGCAACAAGGGCACTTAGTGACGATCTACGACAACCTGTGCCACAGCCGGCGGGAGGCGGTAGCGCCGGGAACGACCTACGTGGAGGGCGCGTTGGCCGACCGGGAGCTGCTGGAGACGACGCTGATCGAAGGGAAGTTCGATGGGATACTGCACTTTGCAGCGCTGATTGAAGCAGGCGAGAGCATGCGATGCCCGGAGCTTTACTTCCGCAACAACACGGCAGGGACGCTTAGTCTGTTGGAGGCAATGCAGGCGACCGGGCACAACAAGATCGTCTTCAGCTCCACCGCAGCCTGCTACGGCGAGCCGGAGACGACGCCGATCCTCGAGGACGCGAGGCTGGCCCCGACCAATGCGTACGGCGAGTCCAAGCTGCTCTCCGAGCACATGATGCGCTGGATGAACCAATGCCACGGCCTGCGCTACGCGGCGCTGCGGTACTTCAACGTCGCCGGCGCAATTCCGGGGTATGGCGAGAATCACGAGCCCGAGTCGCACCTGATTCCGCTGCTGCTGGATGTCGCGCTGAATCTGAGACCGAACATCAAGATCTTCGGCAATGACTACCCCACGCCGGATGGCACATGCGTGCGGGATTACGTTCATGTCGCGGACCTGGCGGACGCGCATATTCTGGCGCTGCAGGCGCTTGCGGAGCGGCCGCGGATGATCTACAACCTCGGCAACGGGCAGGGCTTTACCGTGCTTGAGGTGATCGATTCCGTGCGGCGCGTGACCGGCCATGCGATTCCGGTGGAGATGTGCCCGCGGCGGCCGGGCGACCCGGCGGTGCTGGTGGCGAGCTCCGGGAAGGCCAAGCAGGAGCTGGGCTGGACGCCGAAGTATGCGGAGTTGGATACGATCATCCAAAGCGCGTGGGAGTGGCACCAGACGCTGCGCTCCAATAAATCCTGACGAGGTTTGAACTGTGCAGCAGCAGACGATGGTTCAGAGCATGTTTCAGCTTGGCCTGCCGGTGGTGGAGAAGATCGTTCGTCCATTCATCGTGTACCTAGCGCTGGTAGGTTTCCTGCGGCTCTTTGGCAAGCGTGAGTTGGCGCAGTTGAACCCGTTCGACCTGGTGATGCTGCTGAGCCTGTCCAACACGGTGCAGAACGCGATCATCGGCAACGACAACTCAGTGACGGGCGGGATCATCGGAGCGTTTTCGCTGCTGACGGTAAACTGGCTGCTGACGCGCGTGCTCTACCGCAACCCCAAGCTGAATGCGGCGCTCGAGGGCACGGAGACTATGCTGATCCTGGACGGTGAGGTCGACCACAAGGCGCTACAGGACGAGGCATTAACGGAAGAAGAGCTGCTGAGCGTGCTGCACAAGAATAACTTTGACCACTTTGAAGAGGTGCAGAAGTGCGTGCTGGAGCCGAACGGCACGTTTTATCTGGAGGCAAAGAAGCCCTCCGGCGATGACCTTGCCCGGCAGGGATTGATGGAGGCGATCCAGAAGCTGACGCGCGAGGTCGAGGACCTGCGGGCTGAGCTAAAGGGGCGGAGCTAGGCCCTTGAGCTTTGCGAGTTCGCGGGCAAGGCGCTCCGGAGCCTGAGATAAGGTAGTGTCCTTCACGGCGGCGCGGTAGCCGCCCATGTAGATGGAGTACATCACCGCTAGCGCGCAGCCTACCCCGAAGACGAATCCCAGAAAGAAGCCGATCGCGACGGAGAGAGGAAAGGTCACGCTGCGAGTCTACCAGCGTGACCTCCTGCTTACTTCATGATGGGTGTTGCCCGTGCAGCCGCGGCTGGAGCCTTGGTAAAGATCTTCAGCGCGTTCTGCACGGTGTAGGTCAGGCCCCAGGTAGTGGGGGCGAGGACCACGATCCACGCCACTGCGATGAGCAGCGGGGACGACTTCTTGATGCTGGTATCTGCCATCTAAATCTCCTTTAATGCGCGGCGCCGACCGGCTCCAGGTTCTGTTCCTTCATCCAGTACTTCTGGCTGACGGGGCGGACCAGCAGGTTGGCAAGGAAGCCGACGACCAGCAGGCCCGTCATGATATGCAGGATCAGCGGGTAGGCGTCCAGCTTGGCGCGGTGGGTGGCGACGTAATGGTCCAGGATGCCGTTGACGATGAGCGGCCCGACGATGCCGGCCGTCGACCACGCCGTAAGCAGCCGGCCATGGATGGCGGAGACGTTATAGCCTCCGAAAAGGTCCTTCAGGTACGCAGGGATGGTGGCGAATCCGCCGCCGTACATGGAGATGACCAACAGCGCGATGCACACGAAGAGCGGTACGGAGTTAAGGTGATCCTGCCGCGCCAGCGGAAGGAAGAAGTAGAGCACCGCGCCCAGCGTGAAGAAGACGAAGTACGTTCCCTTGCGGCCGATGAAGTCTGACGTGGAGGCCCAGAAGAAACGTCCGGCCATGTTGAAGATGCTGAGCAGCCCGACGAATCCAACCGCCGCGACCGGCCCGATGGTGCCCTTGAAGAAGTCCTGGATCATGGGCGCGGCCTGCTCCAGGATGCCGATGCCGGCGGTGACGTTGCAGAAGAGGATGATCCACAGCAGCACGAACTGAGGTGTCTTCCAGGCTTCGGTGACGGAGACGTTATGCGTGGAAATGAGTGCGGAGGTCTTATTGGCGCCCGACCAGCCCCCCGGCTTCCAACCTGGACGTGGTACGCGAATCGTAAACACGCCGAACATCATGAAGACGAAGTAGAGGAGGCCCATGGTGATGAAGGTCAGCGGAATGGAGGGCTGGCCCGCGGCCTTGTAGTGGGCCATCAACTGATTCGCCAGTGGGCCGCCGATCATGGCGCCGCCGCCAAAGCCCATGATCGCAAGCCCGGTCGCAAGGCCCGGGCGATCGGGAAACCATTTGATCAGCGTCGAGACGGGCGAGATGTATCCCAGCCCCAGTCCGATGCCGCCGATGACTCCGTACCCCAGATCGATCAGCGCCAGCGAGTGCGCCTGCGCACCCGCCGCCGCCACCACAAATCCGCCGCCGAAGCAGATGGCCGCGTAGAACATCGCGCGGCGAGGCCCGGCCTTCTCCAGCCACGCGCCGAAGAGCGCGGCCGAGATGCCCAGAAAGGCGATGGCGATGGAGAAGATATAGCCAACGGATTTGAGGTCCCAGGCTGCGCCCGCTCCGTGAAGCGCCAGCAGAGAGTTTTTAAAGACAGAAAACGCATACACCTGGCCGATGGACAGGTGGATGGCCAAGGCAGCGGGAGGGACGAGCCAACGGCTGTAGCCCTCCGGTGCAATGGAACGATCACGATCAAGGAAAGCAAACATCGTAGACTCCATAAAACACTGAACCCTCAATAAGATGCCGGGGACCAGCCTTTGTACGCCAGCAGGTGGACGTTTGAACAGCTTTCTCTCGGAATTGTTTCCTGGCGACCGTGCGCGCACCCTTCGTTGCCGCGCCGGCGATGCATAGCGTACCTTTCTCTTCAAGCGCTCTTCGCCGCATCTGAAGAGCGCAGACGAGACGGAGAACTCAATCGCGTGTCCACCCTGACCCCTACCCAGACCTCCAGCGTCCACTCGCTTCTGCGCGAGGACCGCGTCTTCCCGCCGCCGGCCGAGTTCGCCGCGAAGGCTCAGATCGGCTCGCTGGAGCAGTACGAGGCGATGTACCGCCGCAGCATCGAGGAGCCAGAGGCATTCTGGACTGAGGCCGCCAACGAACTGGAGTGGTTCACCCCCTTCACCTCGGTGATGGAAGGCGAAATGGGCTCCGCGACCTGGTTCAACGGCGGCAAGCTGAACCTCTCGCATAACTGCGTAGACCGCCACGCTGCCAACCCGGCGCGCCGCGACAAGGTCGCCATCCTGTGGGAGGGCGAGCCCGGCGAGATCCGTCGACTTACCTACGCAGAGCTGCTGGAGCAGGTGCAGCGCGCGGCCTGCATGTTGCAGGACCTCGGCGTCAAGAAGGGCGACCGCATCGCCATCTATATGGGCATGTCACCGGAGCTTGCGATTGCACTTTTGGCCTGTGCGCGCATCGGCGCGGTGCATAACGTCATCTTCGGCGGCTTCGCGGCGCACGCGCTGGTGGATCGCATCAACGACTCGCAGTGCGTGGCCGTGCTGACGCAAGATGTCAGCTACCGGCGCGGAGGAGAGGTGCAGCTCAAGTCCATCGTCGATGAGGCGCTGGCCAAATGTCCCTCGGTGAAGTCCGTCGTCGTCTATCAGCGTTCAAGTGTTGAAGGCGCTCCGGCAACCGGGACGACCATATCTATGCAGGCCGGCCGCGATCACTGGTGGCATGAGCTCATTGCACACGCCGGCCTCGCCTGCGCGGCGGAGGCGATGGACTCCGAGGACCCGCTGTACATCCTCTACACCTCCGGCACCACCGGCAAGCCGAAGGGCTTGGTCCACACCACCGGCGGCTACTCCGTCGGCACGTACCTGACCAGCAAATACATCTTCGACCTCCGCGACGACGACGTGTACTGGTGCACCGCGGACATCGGCTGGGTCACTGGGCATAGCTACGTCGTCTACGGCCCGCTGCAGAACGGCGCAACCGTGCTGATGTATGAAGGCGCGCCCAACCACCCGGAGCCGGACCGCTTCTGGAAGATCATCGACGCGCACCAGGTGACAGTCTTTTACACCGCGCCTACGGCCATCCGCGCCTTCATCAAATGGGGCGACCAGTGGCTCGCGCCGCACTCGCTTGCGTCGCTGCGGCTGCTGGGCACGGTCGGAGAGCCCATCAATCCGGAGTCCTGGATGTGGTACCACACCAGGATCGGTCATGAGCGCTGCCCCATCGCGGACACCTGGTGGCAGACCGAGACTGGCGCGCACATGATCGCTCCGATGCCGGGCGCGGTAGCGGCCAGGCCGGGCTCGGCGACAAAGCCCTTCTTCGGGATTGTGCCTGACATCGTTACAAAAGAGGGCGAACCGGTGCCTGCGGGTCACGGCGGACTGCTCATCATCCGCAAACCCTGGCCGTCGATGGCCCGCACCATCTGGGGCGACGCCGAGCGCTTTCAGCAGGCCTACTTCTCCGAGGTTCCCGGCTGCTACTTCACCGGCGATGGCGCCCGCCGCGACTCCGACGGCTACTACTGGTTGATGGGCCGTGTCGACGACGTCATCAATGTCAGCGGCCACCGCCTCGGCACCATGGAGATTGAGTCTGCCCTGGTCGCCCACCCCAAGGTCGCGGAGGCTGCGGTCGTGGGCCGTCCGGATGACCTCAAGGGCCAGGCTATCTCCGCCTTCGTCTCGCTGGAGGAAGGCAATCAGCCTTCGGATGCGCTGAAGCAGGAGTTGCGCCAATGGGTCTCCAACGCCATCGGCGCTCTAGCCCGGCCGGATGATCTACGCTTCACGCAGTCGCTTCCGAAGACGCGATCCGGCAAGATCATGCGTCGCCTGCTGCGCGAGCTCGCCACCACCGGCACCGTCACCGGCGATACGACGACCCTTGAGGACTTTGCCGTGATCGCCAGCCTGCGCGAGAATGAGGAGTAACGCTAAGGAATCTCTGTACAAGAGAGCGTTT
>CAXTRZ010000149.1:0-6279 GCA_964246715.1 uncultured Acidobacteriaceae bacterium
GGCGCAATCCGTTACTGAAACCTGACGAGCGCTGGCTTGTGGCGATCGAGGCGGGAGTTCGGCAGCGGGCAGCTTATCGATTCAGGGACATCTTCACGATCTATCGCAGGAGCTTTCCGGGAGTTGGACAGCAGATTAAGCCTAATATTTTATTACAGGCAAAATCAGTGATCTGCTCTCAACTCTGTTTCGACGCTCACGCGGCACTGGAGAGGATCATCGTTCCGAACGCGACCAGACGACCGATTGTGCCTGCTGCGTTGAGTCTGACCCCCTTGCTGGTAGATGTGCCGCTTCATTGGTGTGCGATCAAGTAGCCGGCCGAGGGCGGATCAGTGTTCCGGTAGACTAGCGGTAGAGATTTTCAAGGAGAGTTTTGTGTCACAGCGTACATTCAGCATCGTCAAGCCGGACGCGGTCAAGAAGGGCTATACCGCCGCCATCCTGGCTGAGATTGAAAAAGCCGGATTCAAGATTGTTGCAATCAAGCGGATGAGCATCTCCAAGGCGCAGGCCGAGGGCTTCTATCACGTTCATGCGGCGCGGCCGTTCTTCGGAGAGTTGACGGAGTTCATGAGTTCGGGGCCGATCTTCCCAATGGTGCTGGAGAAGGAGAACGCAATCGCGGATCTCCGCAAGCTAATGGGTGCAACCAACCCCGCGCAGGCCGAGGAAGGAACCATCCGGAAGAAGTTCGCGAGCTCAATCGGAGAGAACGCCATTCATGGCTCGGACGCAGAGGAGACCGCGGAGTTTGAGATCGGGTACTTCTTTGCCGGAATCGAGCTGCAGTAAAGAACGACCATGGAGAACACGAAGGACACGGAGGCCACAGAGAACTCTGTGGCCCTTCTCGTTATGGTTCACGGCGAATGTCGTAGCTGGCAGTGGGAAGGAAGAGTTTGAGGTCGATAGAGTCGCCCATGGCTTTGTAGCCGCCATCCTTGGGATGAAGGTGGTCGCCGGAGTCGGCGGAGGAGGCGAAGACGGCGGGGTTGGATGGGTCTTGCGTGGCTTTATCAAAGTCGATGAAGCCGTCGAGTTGGGTCGTGGTGCGGATCCAATGATTGACCGCCTGGCGCATGGTCTCGCCGGTGGCTGAGGCATACGTCGCGCCCATGTACGGGGTGAGGGTGGCGCCCAGGACCTTGATCCCGTGGGTGTGGGCGCGCTCGGCGAGCATGGCGAGAGCCTGAATAAGGTCCTGGGCGGTAACAGGGTCGTAGGGGTTGACCGTGTCGACGGCGTGGCCGATATCGTTGATACCTTCCATCAGGATGAGGAAGCGGACACCGGGGCGGGTGAGGACATCACGATCAAAGCGGGCTAGGGCGCTGGGGCCGGTGTTGTCGTGGAGAAGCCGGTTGCCGCCGATACCCTCATTGACGACGGCGAGCCCCTTGAGCTTCTTGTCACCATGGAGGCGGCGGGCGAGGACGTCGGGCCAACGGGAGTTGGTGTCCAAAGTGGAGTAAGCGCCGTCAGTAATGCTGTCGCCAAAGGCGACGACGGCGGCAGTGTCGGGCGGGGTGCGGACGTCGACGCCCTTAAGAAAGTACCAGGAGCTGAACGGGGTTGGGGCAGTGCCGGTGGCGGTAAGCGAGGCGGCGCTGACGCGGTTGCCGGAGGTGGAGTAGCTGGTCTGGTCGGCGAAGCTGTGGAACGAGAGAGTGGTGAGGATCTGGGCCGGAAGGAAGACGGAGACGGCCAGGTCAGCGAAAGCGGGAAGGTTGAGGGCCGCGGGATCGCTGATGGCGGTTGCGCCGGCAGGGATGACGACAGAGGGACTGCCGCCGAAGGTGAGGGCGTTGGCGCTGGGGAGCGAGATGTCGCCGGACCTTTCAGCCAGAGCGATGTGGACGGCCCCAAGGGTGAGAGGTTCGGTGCCAAACTCGTTGGTAAACTCGACACGGACAAGTGGGCCGCCGAGTGTAACGTGGACGATCTCGCGGAGGGTGGTGTCGGAGGCAAAGCGGGCGTCCTTGTTGGGTTGCGCATAAGCTGCGGTAGCCCAGGTGCCGACCCAGTGGTCGGGTGCAGGGGCAGGCTTGGCTGCTCGTGCGAAGGGTGTGACGGCGAGAAGGAAGGCCAGGACGCGGAGAAGGCGATGGATGATCACGAAATCTATGATGCGACTGCGGTGTGGGATTGACAATGGGAGGATGGGGCAAGCTCAAGGCAAAGACTGAGAGTTCGGTTGACAGGGTATTCTTGTGCGCATGAGAAGTTCTTTGACCATGGGCTTGGGGAGTAGTGGCGTGGCAACGGTAGCTAGTGAGACGTTTGGGATCCTGGGTGGAGTTCAAGTGCGGCTTTACCCGCTGAGTTCAGACGTGTTGACGGTCAAGCTCAAGGACTTCGGGGCTCGGGTGGTAAGCATAGTCGCTCCGGGACGAGATGGAACCAAAGCGGATGTGGTGCTCGGACTTGCAACGCTGGAGGAGTATGTCGCGGACCGGAACAGCTACCTGGGAGCAATGGTGGGGCGGTTCGGAAATCGCATTGCGGACGGACGCTTTACGTTGAACGGTATGACGTACACAGTGCCGGGAAACGATAACGGCCAAGCATTGCATGGAGGAGATGAGGGGTTCGACCGGAAGGTGTGGACGGCGCGCGTGGTGGAGGGCGGAGTGCAGATGACGCTCGTGAGCCCGGATGGAGACCAGGGGTTCCCCGGAACGCTAACCCTGACAGCAACCTACACCTTGAGCAACGGAGATCTGAAGATGGAGTACGTGGCTACGACGGACAAGGATACCGTCGTGAACGTTACCAACCATGCCTACTTCAATCTGGCGGGGGAGAGCAGTGGCTCCATTCTTGGCCACGAGATCATGATCCCGGCGGCAAGCTATACCCCGACAAACGCCAACTTGATCCCAACGGGTGAACTGGCTCCGGTGGAAGGAACGCCGTTCGACTTCCGTACAGCAACAGTCATTGGTGCTCGGATTGAGGCCGACAACGAGCAGTTGAGGCGCGCGGGCGGATACGACCACAATTGGGTTCTGGGAAATACCGTCGGCGATCTGGTGCTGGCAGCGCAGTTGCGCGATCCGGTGAGCGGTCGGGTGCTGACGGTGGAGACGACCGAGCCCGGCGTCCAGTTTTACTCCGGAAACTTCTTGAATGGCTCGCTGAAGAGCCGCGAGGGCGGAGTATATGCGCGGCGCACGGGGCTGTGTCTGGAGACGCAGCACTTTCCGGACTCGCCGAACCAGAGCGGCTTTCCGAGCACGGTCCTCAAGGCAGGCGAGACCATGCGGAGTACGACGGTGTTTCGGTTTGGGGTGGATGCGTGAGTGAGGAACGGAGGCTGAAGCCGCATCGGCGGTATAACCCGCTCACACGGGAGTGGCTGCTGGTGAGTCCGCAGCGGACGGCAAGGCCATGGCAGGGACAGGTAAATAAGCCGGCGGTGTCGGCGGGGGTGGCGTATGACCCGGCATGCTATCTGTGTCCGGGGAATCCGCGGGCGGGCGGCGAGACAACCCCGAAGTACACCGGGGTGTATGCCTTCGACAATGACTATCCGGCACTACTTCCGCCTGACGCAATGGCTGTGCCAGTCAGTGACGGGCTGCTAGTGGCGTAGGCGGAGCATGGCCGCTGCCGGGTGATCTGCTTTCATCCGAACCACAGCCTGACGCTCTCCCAGATGGAACTCGCGGAGATCGAGCGGGTCATTGAGCTCTGGGCAGTAGAGACGGAGATGCTGGGAGCGCAGCCGGAGATCGGCTATGTGCAGGTGTTTGAGAATCGCGGCGCAATGATGGGTTCCAGCAATCCGCATCCGCACTGCCAGATCTGGGCGACGGGCCATGTGCCGGATGAACCGGAGAAGGAAGGCGCGGCACAGCTGGCGTACTACACAGAGCATGGCCGCACACTGCTGCGCGACTACCTCAAGCAGGAGTTAGAGCTGAAGGAGCGGGTCGTCGTCGAAAACGAGACCTGGGTGGCGGTGGTGCCGTTCTGGGCGGTGTGGCCCTTTGAGACGTTGCTGCTAGCGAAGGAGACGGTCGGCAGCTTTACGGATCTATCCCCAATGCAGGTGAGCGGGCTGGCGGATGTGTTGAAGAAGCTGACCACGCGCTATGACAACCTCTTCGACACGAGCTTTCCGTACACCATGGGCTTTCATCAGCGGCCGTCTGACGGGCAGGATCATCCGGAGTGGGAGTTCCATGCGCATTTTTATCCGCCCCTGCTGCGAAGCGCGGAGATTCGCAAGTTTATGGTGGGGTTTGAGCTGCTGGGGATGCCGCAGCGGGATATCACGCCGGAAAAAGCCGCGGAGATGATCCGGGCAGCAAGCGAGGTGCGGAGTTGAAGGATCGGACACGGATTCAGCATCTGTTGCAGCGGCACGCGGAGGCGTTCGGCGACGGCGGCCCCGTGCGGGTCTTCCAGGCGCCGGGCCGCGTGAACCTGCTGGGCGAGCATACGGACTACAGCGGCGGCTTCTGCATGCCGGCAGCCCTGAGCTTCAATACGCTGGTGGCGGCAACAGGCCGGAAGAATCGTCGGCTGAGGCTGCGCTCGGTGGACTTCGAGGAGACGGTGGAGGTCGACCTAAATACGCTGAGGGCTACGCTGCGCGATGCGCTACCCGAGAAGAAGGTGGAGGGCTGGGGTGCGTATTGCGTCGGGGTCGCTTGGAGTCTGATGAAGGAAGGCGTCGCCCTCCATGGAGCGGACCTGACGCTGGTGGGAAACGTCCCGCTGGGCGCGGGGTTGAGCTCCTCGGCATCGGTGGAGGTGGCAACCGCCACTGCGCTGTTGGGCATCGCCGGAGCGGCGTTGCCCGGAGCGAAGATGGCGCTGGTCTGCCAGCGGGCGGAGAACGAGTATGTAGGCGCTCCGTGCGGAATTATGGATCAGTTCATCAGCGCAAACGGAGTGAAGAACGATGCGCTGGCGTTGGATACACGCGCGCTCACCGCGGAGCTCGCTCCGATTCCCGAAGCCTACCGGCTGGTGGTGGCGAACTCGATGGTGCGCCACTCCGTCGGGGGCGGGGAGTATGGAGAACGCCGGCGGCAGGTCGAGGAGGCCGCAAAGGCGGTCGGAGTCGCGCTGTTGCGGGATGCAACGCTCAACCAGCTTGAGGCGGCCAAGGACAGGATGAGCGAGGAGGCGTTCAAGCGGGGGCGGCATGTCATCACTGACTCGCAACGGGTCTTGGATGGCCTGGCGGCGCTGCGCGCAGGCGATGCGGACCTGTTCGGAGAATTGATGACGGCGGCTCATGCCAGCTACCGCGATGACTTCGCGGCAAGCTGCGCCGAATGCGACACGCTGGTGGAGCTGGCGATGGGGTTGGAGGGATGTCTCGGGTCGCGCTTGACCGGCGGAGGGTTTGGCGGCTGCACGGTCAGCCTGGTGGAGGCGAGTTGCGCGCACGAGTTTGCGAGTGGGCTGGTGAATGGATATGAAGCGGCAACCGGGGTAGTAGCGGATGTATATATCTGCGAGATCATGGACGGAGCCGGAGAAGTGACACTCTAGCGCCTCACACAACTCTGCGACAATGCCTCTCAATCGTCCACTGGCGTCTTTCGGCCTTATGCCCTGCCGATCAACCTTGCCATCGCCTCCCCAATATCCGCCGGCGACTTTACCACTGTAATCCCCGCCTCTTCCATCGCCTTCATCTTCTCCGCCGCCGTCCCTTCCCCGCCGGAGATGATCGCCCCCGCATGACCCATTCTTCGCCCCGGAGGCGCCGTCTGCCCCGCGATGAAGCCCACCACCGGCTTCTTCACGTTCTCCTTGATGTACGCCGCAGCAGCCTCTTCCGCCGAGCCGCCAATCTCCCCGATCATGATGATCGCCTCCGTCTCCGGATCCTCATTCAGCAGCTTCAGCGCGTCGATATGCGTCGTCCCGATAATCGGATCGCCCCCAATCCCAATCGCCGTCGACTGACCAATCCCCCGCGTCGTCAGTTGGTACACCGCCTCATACGTCAGCGTCCCGCTCTTCGAAACAATCCCCACCGACCCTTCCTTGTGGATCCGCCCCGGCATAATCCCCACCTTCGCCTTCCCCGGCGAGATCACTCCCGGGCAGTTCGGCCCAATCAACCGCGTCTTCCCGCCCTTGATCGCATCCCACACCTTCACCATATCCAGCGTCGGAATCCCCGCCGCGCCCTTAATGATTGCCTCCCGTGCCGGCGTCCCCTCCACCAGCACATCGTACAATCCAAGCTCAATCGCGCTCTTCTCGACGCCCAGCACGGCCGGCCCCGGCGGATGGTCGGGCAGGCAG
>CAXTRZ010000150.1:0-6256 GCA_964246715.1 uncultured Acidobacteriaceae bacterium
CGTTCGTCACTATACGACCGTGTCCCCATGCTCTGGAGCCGAGGCACGAACACCAATTACAGCATTACCGGCCCGACTGATGTTAGCGCCACGACGCGGACGATGTTTCAGACACAGGTCGAGATGCTTGACCCGCAGCCAGTGTACAGAAACTTCTTCACCGGCGTATCCCCAGAAGGCCCGGCAAACCTGTCCAATCCGATCACAATCAGTGCCGTATTTGAATACCCGGCAGATACTTTTTACCCGATTACGTTCAATGGCAAGTCGAAGATCGTCGAAGCTCCTGGTGCTGATATTAAAGGTGACATCACTGCAGGTATTGACCTCCCAGCGGGAACTAAATACTGGTATCGGACGCTATGGCAACTTAACTCTAATCTCACCGTTGCGACGCCGACGACGCAGACAACCGGCGGGACGCTTGCGGCAGCAACTTACTATTACAAGATCACCAATCTTTCAGGCGATCAGGGCGAAAGCGGCGCGTCCGAAGTCAGCGCAACCACAACCGGCTCGACCGGACAGGTTTCATTTCAGTGGACTTTCAACCCGCTTAGCACCCCTTCGACGGGTGTCAACGTCTACCGCAGCACCGCAACAGGAACAGAAAAGCTTCTCGTGACATTGCCAGCGTGGACATCGGGATGGACCGACACCGGTTCATTGACGCCGTCGGCTACCCTTTCGCCGCCTACGTACGCGTATCAAACGGCAAATATGTCCGGGTATGCGCAAGGCAACATCCGACCTGGGGAAGGATCAAATCAATACCTAAACGTTGGTGGAAACCAGTCAAATCAGTTGATGACTCCCGGAACCGCCTGGTTTGCGTCGCAGACGGTTTACGATTACGGCCCGAGCCTCGCACTCGGTACGCCGGCAGCGGCCTACGGCGGGATGGGCCTGCCGTCGACTTGCCTGCAAGGCGATAGCATCATGGCCGGTCAGAATGACGCTGGAGACAGCAATCAGACCGCCTACGGGTTCGGTGTTCGAGCAATGATTGCGGCGAACATCGGATATTTCGACGAAGCGCTCCAGGGCGAGCAGACGTCGAACATTGTCGGTAACACGTATGCCCAGCGCATCATGTCTGCCGAAGCGTGCAGCTATGCAATTGATGAGTATGGCACCAACGACTGGTATCTAGGAGGTTTGAGTCTTGCGCAAACCCAGGCCAATCAGCTTGTTTTTTGGAAGCGTGACGTTGATCGAGGCGTGAAGGGCGTCTATGCAACAACGATCCTGCCCCGTACGACCAGCACTGACGGTTGGGCGACCGCCACGAACCAATCGGTCAACGCAACTGCCGAACCCAAGAGAACGGGCTACAACGACTGGCTCCGCGCAGGCGCTCCGATCCTGATTACCGGAACATCGACAGTTCCGGTCTATGCAGTCACCACTGCAGGCACCGCAGGCGCGGTCACGGCCGGAAACTGCAATGCGGTCGGCTGTCATCCTCTTAAAGGCGTCTTCGACACTGCGGCCCTCGTAGAGGTTAACGCATCGAACGTTTTGACCTTAGATGGCGGTCGAGGAATCACGAACGGTTCTGCAAACACATACTGGAACGACGGTGTTCATCCGCTCCAGCCTGTCATTCTGTTGATGCTTCCTGCTATCAACACGGCGCTGTTTACAAACCCTTAACAATGCCGCACAGGACCGGTCTTGCGCGGCAGATAGAGCGCAACGTCTTGCGCACGAAGTGCAGACGATGAAACCGTTCTATGCCGCTCCGATCCGCTTCATGAGCACTTACCAGCAGTGTTGAGTTCGCATGATCTTAGCCCTCCTCGCGCCCACGGCTGGACACATCTTCATCGGTCTGCCGTCCGGCAACAGCTACGTCGCCGATGCGAACGCCGTAGTCATACCGCAAGCCTGCGACCAGCTGACACTGCTCGGCATGGGCTGCCAGTTCACTTTCCTAGACGATCAGGGAGATCCCATGTCCTACGTTCCGAATACCGTAACCTACACGCCTGTCACAATCACCGGCACGGTTCCGACGTTGACCCAGGCGAACGACCTGATCAAGGTGAACAAGACAACCGGCAGCGCAACGGCGATCCAGCTACCGGCTATGACAGTCGATCACGACTATGTGGTGCAAGACGCCAAGGGCGATGCCGCGACGAACAACATCACGGTCACGACCGCCAATGGCGACGGCAAGATCAACGGCCAGACGAGCATGGTGATCAACGTCGCCAATGAGTCGCTGACCTTCCGCTTCGACGGAACGACGACGACGGTCAACTGACCTTGGCGTTCAATCCTCCGCCCAGGAGCAAGGTCTACGCAGCGGCCTCGGGTAGCACGCTTCAGATCGACAATGGCGTGACGCTGGCTGTTCTCAGTGCCACGGGGCTTCTTGCGACACTCACCGTCACCTTGCCAGCGCAGCCCTACGATGGACAGCCGTTGTCGATCGTCGCGCCCAAGGGAGTGACTCTCATCACCGTCAACGCGCCCACCGGCTACACGCTGGCAGGCACAGCTACCACTGCCGCCGCAGCAAACAGCGCGATGCGATTCAAGTATTGCCAGGCTATGACCACCTGGTACCCGAACTAACCCCGACAAGCGGATCAACTATGGCCGGCCCCAATCTTTCCTCCGATCTGGACGTGCTGACCGCGACCGTCTACGGCGAAGGCAGAAATCAGTCAATCCTCGGCATGGAAGCCATCGCGTCCGTCGTGCTCAACCGCGCAGATTACGCCGCCAAGCAGCATCGTCCTCAGTTCGGAAATGGCTCGATACGCTCGGCCTGCCTCGCACCATGGCAATTCAGTTGCTGGAACGCCGGAGATCCCAATCGCGCTGTGATCGAGGCGCTCGACTTTGCCCAGCCCAGAGGCCCATTGCTCGAATGCCTGACGGTCGCGAGCAAAGCCGTGGACGGGATTCTGGACGACCCGACGGACGGATGCCGCTTCTACAAGGTGACAGACCTGCCCTGGCCGGCCGATTGGGGCGCTGAGGTTCCGCCAGTCGTGACGATCGGCGCGCATAGCTTCTACAAGCTGTCGTAGGGACACCATGACTTACGCAGACGGCGAAGACCCGGAAAGCGGCGTTGACGACAATGCCAAGACATACGGCATCAGCACAACAGGCTTGGCGAAAGCCCGGCGATGGCTTATCCGTATTCGGCGATGGTGGACACAACGATGAAACTGGCACACCTGCTGAGCCCGATAGCCACGCACAGCGTTGCCGGGCTCTTATTTGCGCTCGGATTGGTCGAGTACCTGATCTGTCATCCAGAGGCATTCACGCCGGGAGTTTTCACCCAATGCGCGTGCGGCCTGCTCACCGCCATCGGCGGCATCTCCGCTGCCGCGACCTACACCAAACACAAGTTCGCGAACGCCAAGCCGACACAGCCTGTTGAGGCCCAGCCCGCACCGGTCTCGACACCAAGCCAGGACACGCCCCATGAACATTGACTTCGACGCCATCGGCAACGATCTCGCCCGGTTCGGGAGCGAGGGCAAAACCGTGTTCGCGGCGCTAGGCCGCATCCACGCGGCTTATCTCAAGCTTGAGACTTCCACCCGCGCATCCCTCCTCGCCGACGTCGAGACGCTTACAGATCAGGTGAAGGCGATCAGCCTTGCTCTAAAGGCGCTGGAGCAGGACGACGACATGCAGAAGCTGGGCGGCGCGATTCAGCTTGCGCGGACCCTCGCCCAGGCCGGTCCGATCGCGTCTCGTGTCGAGACAGATCTCAAAACCGTTATGGGCGACGACTGGTCCGTGGTCCGTCCCGACGTCCTCCTCCTCATCAACACCATCAAGGGAACACCCACATGAGCAGCAGCATCATCACCTACGCCGAAACCTTGGGCGAGGACGTCGTCGCGAAGATCAAGGCTTCATTGACAGCATTCGTCTCCACGGAGCTTGGCACTCTCTCCGTCGATGCCGTGAACTTTATCAATGCGGAGATGCCTGGATCGAGCGACAGCGACAAGCGCGATGCCGCCAAGACCAAGCTCCTGAACGACGCCGGCGAAGCGCTCAAGGAGTTGCTTGCGGACGGCGATGCGATCTTGAACTACGCGATCGAGAACGCGATCCAGGCGCTCGCGGCCGGGCTGGTCTCGTCCGCTGTTGCCGCGCTGTAAACGACCATGCGCGCCAGGAAAGAAAAACACTGGTGCGCGTCGAAGAAGCGTCGTATCCGTTTCGTCGTCCCTCTTCTCATCTGCAAGGAAACTTCCATGACCGAATCGACCACCTACAACGTCCCCGCAGCCAGCACCGGCAAGGGCCTTCGCATCCCGACCGAGCTGATCGGGCAATACGGCGACGCGCTAAAGGAAGACGGCCAGGAAGCCGTAACCTTCGCGACTGGCGGCGTGTTCACCTTCGAGGTAGCTGCCGATGGCTCTTATGTTGATTTCTTTGCCACGGGTGAGACCGGCACGGACACGGCTACGGTTACTGACGAGGGCGAGACTGACAGCATCACGCTCACCGTCGTCTCCGAAGCCCCAGCCGAACTCGAGACCGGCGCCGGCACTGTGATCGAGAAGCCTGCCGCAAGCAGCTAACTGCACCTGGCCACACACGCGGCCTCCCTGCGCGGCCAGTAACTCCGGCCCCATCGGCTCAGGCCGGTGGGGGTTCTTTTTGCGTTTCAGCGTGTTTGCTCTTCTTTGCATCAAGGCGGGCCTTCCTGCGCTCCGCCCAGTCGTTCACGCTACGCAGCTTGAGGACGAACTCTCCGAAGAGGGGACTTAAGACTTTCGTAGCATAGAACCCTATAGCGCTCATTAGGTCACGCAGGTCGGAATGCTTGTAAATCGTTCTCTTGCTAACTTCGCTTACCCACTCCCCAACACCCATCATTGAGTGGTCATAAGACTGGCCGCCCTCGGCATTGAGGTAGTATCTGCGATCCAAGGTGTCTCGGCATTGCAGTTCCACCCTTATGCCCGCGTGTGGCTCGGCAGGAACGATGCCGAGGGGCACGGCCTTCGGCTGTCTAGCTAGGGGAGCGATGAACGGGAATGTGCGCGACTCCCTCAGTCTCCAAAAGCTTTTGGGTGCTTGGGGAGGAATACATTCATTCGCGAACGGATTTTAATACTGTCGGAGTTCAGATCATCATCGTCCCTAATGTCGTCCCACACGTAAAACCGGAACTTGACCGCCATCGCAACGCCAGGCCCTACGTTTACGACGGTGCAGGTACTTGAGCCATCCTCGTCCAGACTGAAATCGACCGTCAGCTTCGGCTCTCGGCTGTCGAACTTCTCCTTCAGCGCACGTTTTTCTTTTCGGCGGTCCTTGGCTGTCTTGTAGAGGAAAGCGATCGCACCACCCAAGAGGGTCAGCGCGGCCTTGTGCACGTCGACACTCAGCCAGGCGGAGACTTTCGCACGATCACCGTAAATGCCTAGTGTCAGGCCTACGATGTGGTGCCAGACCCACGCTGCATCCACCAGCGGATGGTGTCTGGGAAAAATGTACCGGTAGATCAGCAGCCCAATCGCAATCCTGATGAGAGGCTTCCACGCCCAGTCCGGGATGAAAAAATTCACGATTGCAAACGGAATGCCGAACACGACGACGGCGAGCACTTGGAGAGCCGCGAGAAGGGCCTTTCCAATCACCTTCGGGATGTCACGCATAGGTGAGCAATCATAACCCGCCGGAACGGCGCAGTTGTGTCTTTTCGAAGCAGAGCTATAGTGGCCGTCTCTGCTGCTGATAGGAACTTCACATGCGTCGTCTGCTGCTCATAGCCTGCCAAATCGTTTGCGCCGCTACCGCGCTCCCGGTCGTTGCCGAGGACATCGGCAACAACACCGTCTGCTTCGTGCCGGGCTCACACGACTGCGCCATGATAGCCGTCGCGGAGATCGCAAAAGCGCAGCGGACGCTCGACGTTCAGCAATTTCAACTCACCGAGCCACGCATCGGCCAGGCGATCCTCGACGCAAAGAACCGCGGCGTTGCTGTCCGCCTCTTGCTGGATAAGAAGGCGCCGAAGGAGCGCAACGGGCAGACGGCAATGTTGACTGCCGCCGGTATCCCGGCCTGGGTCGATTTCCAGCCCAACATCGCCCACAACAAAGTAATCGTCGTTGACGACGAGGCGGTTATCGCGGGCAGTTTCAACCTAACGACGAATGCAGACCGTCACAACGCCGAGAACATGACGATCCTACGCGACGCCGGCTGGACTCAAGCCTACCGAAAGAACTTCGAGAACCGCCTGGCTCAAAGC
>CAXTRZ010000151.1:0-6251 GCA_964246715.1 uncultured Acidobacteriaceae bacterium
GGCGAAGACGGCGCTGCTGGATATAGCGTATGGCCTGGGGATGGACGGGCTGCTGCGGGGGTGTCCGGATCTGGTACGCGCGGCGGAGGCGGGCGCGTGGCGGGTGGCCGCGGCGAAGAGTTTTCGCCCAGGCGCCGTGGCGGGGCGGAACCAGTGGACGCGGACGATGCTCCGCGCCGCTCTGGAGCAAAAGACGCGGGGAGCGGAGGGCGATGGCCTCGTCAAACGCTTCACCTATGGGGTTTTGGGCATGGTCGCAAGCTGGATGGGTAAATGACTGCTGCGGGCAAGTAGAGTTGCCTGCCCTGCGCACGTCCCTCTAAGAGCCGATACAGTAAGAGAGTGGGTTGGAGGCTGGTTTGGACGTTCGGTGTGGCTGGATGAGGATGCTGGTCGTGGGCGCGGTGGCGGGCTCGCTGCTGGCGGGAGCGGTGCGCGTGGCTGTGGCGCAGGACCTGGCAAGCTTTGAGAAGCGCACGACGGTGAAGGTACTGGCCAACGGGTTGACGCTAATCGTCTGCGAGCGGCCGGAGGCGCCGGTGTTCAGCTTTTACACGCTGGTCAACGCGGGCTCCGCGGACGACCCTGGCGGGCAGAGCGGGCTGGCGCACATGTTCGAGCACATGGCCTTTAAGGGTACGGACGAGATCGGCACGACGAACTACGCGGCGGAGAAGGTTGCGCTGGCCAAGGTGGAGACCGCCTACGCCGCCTACGACATGGAGTTTCGCAAGCGTGTGAGCGCGGACCCGGCGAAGCTGATGAAGCTGAAGCAGGCGTTCGAGGACGCCCAGGCCGCGGCGCAGAAGTACGTGATTCCGAATGCGTTTCCGCAGCTTGCCGAGCAGAACGGCGCGGAGGGTCTGAACGCTTCTACGGAGGAAGA
This sequence comes from uncultured Acidobacteriaceae bacterium, assembly GCA_964246715.1. Lineage (GTDB taxonomy): Bacteria > Acidobacteriota > Terriglobia > Terriglobales > Acidobacteriaceae > Edaphobacter. Next base: position 887 of record CAXTRZ010000151.1, read on the forward strand.
CTCCACGCAGTTCTTCTGGAGCATGCCCAGCAACCGGTTGGAACTGTGGGCGTACATGGAGAGCGGCCGCATCGGCCGGCCGGTGGAGCGCGAATTCTATAAGGAGCGGGACGTGGTGCAGGAGGAACGGCGCATGCGCATCGACTCCGACCCGACCGGGCGGCTGATTGAGCAGATGCTGGCGACCGCATACGTGGCCCATCCGTACGGACGCAGCGGCGTGGGCTGGGAGAGCGAGATCAGCCAGGTCTCGGCGACCGAGGCGGATGCCTTCCACAGGAGGTACTACGTGCCAGGCAACATCGTCGTGGCGGTGGTGGGCGATGTGAAGGCAGCGACGGCGCTGCCGATGCTCGAGCGCTACTTCGGCAGGATTCCCGCCGGGCCCAAGCCGGAGCCCATGACGACGGTCGAACCGGTGCAGGCCGCGGAGAAGAGCATCGTCATCAAGGAGGCGACGCAGCCCATCTATGTGGAGGCGTACCACCGGCCGGACTACCGCGACCCGGACGATGCCGTGTATGACGCGATCACGGATATCGTGTCGGAGGGCCGGACCTCGCGGCTGTACCGTGCGCTGGTGCGGGATCAGAAGATCGCGGCGGTGGCGCAGGGATTTACCGGATTCCCCGGCCAGAAATATCCGGGACTGTTCGCGTTCTACGCGGTTCCGCTGCCCGGCCATACGCCCATGGAGATGCGCGAGTCCGTGCATAAGGAGCTGGAGCGGCTGAAGACGGAGGATGTGAGCGACGCGGAGTTGGAGCGCTACAAGGCTCGCACCAAGGCGGACAAGCTGCGCGGGCTGGCGGACAACATGGGTTTGGCCACGCAGTTGGCGGAGTATCAGACGCTCTACGGAGATTGGCGCGAGATGTTTCGCGAGACGGCGAAGGTGGATGCAGTGACCAAGGCGGATATCCGCAGGGTGGCGAATAAGACGTTTCTCGCGAGCAATCGCACGACGGCGGAGATCGACTTTGTGGCTCCGGCTGCCGGGGCGGAAAAGCCTGCGGCGAGCCAGCCTGCGCCGGCCAAGACGGGCGGTGCTCAGTGAGATTCTCAGGTTGCGTGATGGCCGTTGTCTTAGGGGTCGTAGGCGTTCTTGGCGCTGGCGCACAAGCAAAGCATGCGACGGCTGCAACCCAGGCCGAGCCGTGGACGAAGATCCCGATTCCGCCGCTGCATGACTTTCGGCCGGTGCAGCCCAGGCGCGTCGAGCTGGCGAACGGCATGGTGATCTTCCTGCAGGCGGACCATGAGCTTCCGTTTATCAACGGCTTTGTGCTGATCCGCGGCGGAAGCCGGGATGAGCCCGCGGCGAAGGTCGGCCTGGTCAGCCTGTACGCGCAGACGTGGCGCACCAGCGGCACCGCAACGCTGAGCGGCGAGATGCTCGACGACCAGCTTGCACTAAAGGCGGCGACGATTGAGACTACCGGCGGCCTGGCTACGACCTCCGTGCACTGGTCCAGCTTTGCCAAGGACTTCGACGGCGTCTTCGCGGAGGCGGTCGATGTGCTGCTGCATCCCGCGTTCAAGGCAGACAAGTTTGCCATGGCCAAGCGGCAACTGCAGGCGGGCATCGCGCGGCGCAACGACGACGCCAGCGAGATCGCCGGGCGCGAGGCCGCGTTGCTGGCCTACGGCAAGGCAAGCCCGTATGCGCGGCAGGTGGAGTACGCCACCGTGGACGCGGTGCAACTGAGCGACCTGACGGCGTGGCATGAGCGCACCGTCTCCCCCAACAACATGATCCTCGCCGTCTCGGGCGACTTCGACCCGGCGGCGATGGAGGCGAAGCTGCGAGCGGTCTTCGAGCCGCTGAAGCAAGGGCCCGCGATGCCGAAGCTGGACGCCAGCTTCAGCGATCCCAGGCCCGGCGTCTACTTCGTCAACAAGACGGACGTGGACCAGTCGAACGTGTACATCGTCGGCCTGGGCACGCTGCGCAACAACCCGGATTACTACGCGCTCAGCGTGATGAACGAGATCTTCTCGGGCGGATTCGGCTCCCGCGTGCTGCAGAGCGTGCGCACCAGGCTGGGGCTGGCGTACAACGTCGGCGGAAGCTACGGCGCGTCCTACGATCATCCCGGCATGTTTACCGTCGGCGCGGCGACCAAGAGCGCCAGCACGGTGGCGGCGACGCAGGCGATGCTTGATGAGATTGGCCGCCTGAAGACGGTGCCGCCCACCCCGGCGGAGTTGAAGAGCGCGAAGGATCAGGAGCTGAACTCGTTCATCTTCAACTACGACTCGCCGGATAAGACGCTGAGCGAGCAGGTGGTGCTGGCGCTCTACGGCTATCCCGCGGACTTCCTGGATCAGTACAAGACCGGCATCGAGAAGGTCACGGCTGCGGATGTCACGCGCGTCGCGAACAAGTACATCGACGTGAAGAAGCTGGCGATCGTGGTCGTCGGCAACTCGGCTGAGTTCGGCGGCCCGCTGACGCCGCTCGGGCCGGTGACGAAGCTGGACATCGCCATTCCGGCCCCGGCAGACGCGGTAAAACCGTCCGTGCAGTAAAGAGCAAGGCGCAACGAGGATCAAGTGCTCACCGCCGGCGGAGCGCAGGATGGAAGCATCCAACTCACCATGACCGATCCCCTCCTCCGCTGGCGCGCCGAGTTCCCGATCCTCGAGCACACCACCTACATGATCAGCCACTCCCTCGGGCCCATGCCGCGCCGCGCCTCCGCAGCCCTCGCCGAGTTCGCCGAGGTCTGGGCCACCCGCGGCATCCGCGCCTGGGAAGAAGGCTGGTGGCAGATGCCTGTCACCTGCGGCGACCTCATCGGACGCATCATCGGCGCACCCCCCGGCCGTGTCATCCTGCACCAGAACGTCTCCGTCTGCCAGACCATCGTCACCTCGTGCTTTGATTGGTCCGGTCCCAGAAACAAGCTCATCACCGACGGTCTCAACTTCCCCTCAAACGACTACATCTATCACGGGCTCGCACGCCAGGGGGCCGAGATCATCTCGATTGCCCCGAATGCAGACGGACTGACCGTCCCCCTCGAGGCCATCCTTGCCGCCATCGACGAACGCACCCAGCTTGTCAGCATCTCCCACGTCGCCTTCCGCAGCTCTGCCCTCCAGAACCTCGCCGCCATCACCGAGAAGGCTCACGCTGTGGGCGCATACATCATTGCCGACCTCTACCAATCCGCCGGCATCGTCCCCGTGGACGTCACCGTCCTCAACCTCGATTTCGCCACCGGCGGCTCCGTCAAGTGGCTGCTCGGCGGCCCCGGCGCAGGCTATCTCTACGTCCGGGCTGATCTGGATCTGAAACTGGAACCCGCGGCGACGGGCTGGGCCGCCCATGCGCATCCCTTCGACTTCGCTCCCGGCCCCATCGAGTACGCGCCGGAGATGATGCGCTACTCCACCGGCACCCCCAACGTCCCCGCCATGTACAGCGCCCGCTCCGGGTACCAGATCGTCGCCGAGATCGGCGTCCCGGCCATCCGCGAGAAGTCCCGGCGCCAGACCCAGCGCCTCATCGCCCTGGCTGACGAGGCCGGCCTTACCGTTCGCAGCCCCCGCGACCCGGACCATCGCGGCGGAGCCGTCATCCTCCAAGTTCCCGACGCGAGCGGACGCGAGATCGTCGCCGAACTCGCCCGCCGCCAGATCCTCGTCGACTTCCGCCCCGGCGCGGGCATCCGCATCGCCCCTCACTTCTACACCTCGGAGGACGAACTCCTCTACACCATCAGCGAGCTCCGCTCCATCCTCCATCCCGCCCACTCGCGCTGACTGTAATCATTCAGATGTTCATCCGTCAGCAGATGTACTGGCACATACGCCAGCCAAGGAGACCCACGATGACCGAAATCACCCCCTGTTGCTGCTGCCCCGACTGCCTGTGTTCAGACTGCACCTACACCGGCGGCTGCCCATGCTGCCCGCTGGATTGACCCAACTTGACTGCGCCCAGCCAGCCTCGGCGCAGTCAACCCCTCTCGCTGTCCTCCTGGATCAGCGCCGTCACTTCCTGCGCTTCCTGGAACGTCGCGTCTCCTCCACCGCTCTTGCGGAGGACATCCTGCAGAACGCTTATCTCCGCGCTTTGGAGCGCTCCTCCACCATCCGCAACGATGAGTCCTCGATCGCCTGGTTCTACCGCATCCTACGCAACGCTGTCATCGACTACTATCGCCACCGCACTGTGGAGGACCGGGCGTTGCAGCAGTGGGCGGCCGAGCTCGAGACCGAGGTTGCCCCTGACGATCTCACTCGCGACATCGTCTGCCGCTGCATCGCCTGGGCCTTGACCACGCTCACCCCCTCCTACGCTCAGATCCTCAATGAAGTCGACCTCGACGAGTCTACGCTCGCTGCCTTTGCCGCCGCGCACAACATCACCCAGCAAAACGCAACCGTCCGGATTCATCGTGCCCGCAAGGCTCTCCGGCAGCGCCTCATCGAAGCCTGCGGAGCCTGCACCGCCCACGGCTGCCTGAACTGCAACTGCATGGCCTGAACTTCCATCGGCTGCAAACGTTGCAAAACCGCCGCGGACTCCGTTCGCCTCTCACTCATCCAACCTCAACGATGATGCCCTTCCAGAAGCAGATCGCCGCCCACTCTCCCAGCGCTGCAGACCATAACACCCGCCGCTGGATCTACATTCCCTACGATCGCTATACGGACCGCACCGGACCCCTGACCGAGCAGCCCGCCAACAAAACCGCCATCGTCATCGTCGAATCCACCGCCAAAGCCCTGCGCCGGCCTTACCACAAGAAGAAACTGATCGTCCTCATCTCCAACATGCGCCACTTCGCACTGGAGCAGGCCGCCCGCGGCGTCAAGGTTCTGTACCACTTCTCCCCCACCTCCCACGGGCAGGCCTTGCTCCAACTCCAGCAGGAAGGCCGCATCCCCGCCCTCGCCTGCATGGTCCCGGCTGAGCGCGAGCTCCGCCTCGACCTCGCACAGGCCCAACAGCAAGGCCTCAACCTCGCTTTCATTCCGGACACCACCTGGCTCTCGCAGTCCGCCGACTTCCTCGGCGTCTACGGCCCGTACAAGCCCGGCAAGAGCTTCGTCATGGATCGCTTCTACCGCTCCATGCGGCAGAAGACCGGCATCCTCATGCGCAACGCCAAGCCAGTCGGCGCGCAGTTCTCCTTTGACGCCGACAACCGCAACCCCTACCGCAACGAAGTTCCTATTCTTACCCCACCCACCTACCCGCCCGACGCCATCACGCAGGAGGTCATCGCCTTCGTCGAGGCGACCTACGGCCACCACTTCGGCACCTCTGAGGGCTTCGACCTGCCCTGCCCCCAGACCGACTGCGACGCCTTCTGGCAGTTCTTCCTCGCCCACCTGCTGCCTCACTTCG